>CAXMQD010000294.1:0-1820 GCA_964194965.1 uncultured Acidimicrobiia bacterium
AACCCCTACAAGTTCGGCATGGTTGGTGCGACAGACAGCCATACGTCTCTGGCAACAGCCGAGGAGGAAAACTTCTTCGGAAAATCCACCAGCGTCGAGCCTTCCGCGAAGCGGGTTGAGCATCCCTTTGTCAAATCGGAACTCGCAGCCTGGGAAGGCTACCAGTTGGCTGCCTCCGGCTACCAGGGGGTGTGGGCGTCCGAGAACACGCGTGGGGCGATTTTCGATGCCATGCTGCGCAAGGAAACCTACGCCACCACCGGCCCGCGCATACCGGTGCGCTTTTTCGGCGGCTGGGAGTTTGACGAGAACGACCTCAGGAGCCGCGCGCGCGCCTTCCGCGGCTATGCGAAAGGCGTGCCGATGGGCGGCGACCTGCCGGCTGCGACTGGTGATGCGCCGACCTTCATGGTCTACGCGCTCCGCGATCCGTTCGGCGCCAATCTCGACCGCATCCAGATCATAAAGGGCTGGATGGAGGCTGACGGCTCGCTCAAGGAAAAGGTCTATGACGTGGCCTGGTCGGGCGACCGCAAGCCCGACGCTAACGGCAAGCTTCCGCCTGTCGGAAACACCGTCGATCTGGAAGCTGCGAACTGGACCAACACCATCGGCGCCTCGGAGCTCTCCATCGTTTGGACCGATCCCGATTTCGACCCAAAGCAATCCGCCTTTTACTACGCACGGGTGCTGGAGATCCCGACCCCGCGCTGGCTGGTCTACGACAAGGTTCGCCTCGGTGCGAAAATCCCCGAGGGCGCAGAGCTTATCGGTCAGGAACGCGCGTATACGAGCCCCATTTGGTATAGCCCAACGTAGAAAGCAAACCGGTTTGACGCAGGAAGAAGCTCTAGTTTTTATCGACGCAGCCAATGCAATCATCGAAATACGGACCATCACCTAGTATCGGTTTCGGCGGGAGACTTTGGTAAACCTCCCGCCGAGACTATCGCTCGGCAGGCGCATCCATTGGGTTTTGCCGCAGTATCCCGATGCCGACCACCATGAGGATCATGAATGGCGCCAGCGACAAGCCGTAGTGTGCCAGTTCCGTGGTTCCGGCATGGCCGGTCATCGCCGTATCGACAGTGATGAGGATGACCATGCCGGCCCGGGCCAGCATGGCGGGAATGGCCAGGCGCAAGGTGCGCGTGATGTGTTGCGGCAGGCTGTAGCCGCCCGCTGGCGGCGCATGTCCGCCAGGGACGGGTTTCATCCGAAATTCCCAAGACGACACTGGGAGCGCGATTCACGAGGGCGTCTTGCCATGGCCCGGCGCGACCGGCAAGGGTCTCTGCCGCAATACACGACGATGCCCCCCTCTGCAGCCGCATCCGGGCAGTGGGTGTTCCAAGATTGCGACCCCAAGCCGTCCAGAGCGCCATGAGCGCCGCCCGGCCCTCGATGGTACCGGCGGCGTGCCGGTGCTCCTGCTCTTCGTATGGACGGGAAACGTAACAGCACCCATTTGGTGGTGGGTTCAGGACCAAGACGGTAGTTGGACCAAGACGCTGGCGAAGAAACCATAGGTGCCAGAGCATGTTAAAGTCTACGAATCGTCGGAAACCGTGCAGACAAATTGATCAAGGGTGGCGTAAACGCCTGGTCATTGTTGATGGATTGGCATTTTTCGATAAGACATCACTCACAACGGCCAACACTGAAGAATATGCGTCGAGCGTCGCCACTTCCGTTGTGGGTCACGAACGGAAGTCCTGCATGGACCAGAAAATGTCCGGTGTCGGGGTAATAGCGGAAGTCGATTTCAGGCGACTGGAGGTCACTTCCTAGCCACAGGACTAAACCGCTCTCGCGGTAGT
>CAXMQD010000295.1:0-2799 GCA_964194965.1 uncultured Acidimicrobiia bacterium
GCGAGACGACTACAAACGGATATGGAAGACCGTCGTCCGCTCCTGCGGGATCGGGACTTTTATCGGAGTGCTTCCGGCCGAAGGGGCGACCATCGCCTCCATGATCGGTTATGCCGAGGCGCGCAGATGGTCGAAGAACAAAGAGGAGTTCGGAAAGGGCGCGATTGAAGGGATCGCCGGCGCGGAGGCGGCCAACAACGCGGCGACCGGTGGCGCCATGGTGCCGACAATGGTGCTCGGCATCCCCGGCAGCGGGACGACGGCGGTCATCTTGGTCGGCCTGATGGTGCATGGCCTGCGCCCCGGCCCCTACTTGTTCACGGAACAGGTCGACAAGGTCTATCAGATTTTCGGCGCGATGCTGCTGGCCAACCTGATGTTTATGGTCATGGGGCTTTATGCCGCGAAGCTGTTCGCGCGCATTTCCCTGGTTCCCCTACAATTACTCTGGCCGATCGTTTTTGCTCTCGCCACGATCGGCGCCTATGCGCTTAGCTCTTCCCTCCTCGATGTCTGGATTGCGCTGATCTTCGGGGTCATCGGTTTCTTGGCACGGCGCCATGGTTTCGCGGTTGCGCCGATCGCCGTTGGACTGATTCTCGGCGAGATGGTCGAAACGAACTTTCAGAACTCTCTGAAGATGTTCGACGGCGAATGGTGGCAGATCCTAACCCAGCCGCTGGCGGCGCTGTTCCTCTTTTTCGCGGTTGTCGGGCTATTCGGCGCCCCCATCTGGAGCTCGATTTCCCGCCGCCGGTCATGATCGGTTCCCGCGGAATCGGCATGGCCCAACATGGACCGGGAACCGGCCATGGGCCTTTCATCGATTGCCAGGGGAACCCGAAGCCATGCGGCTAGTCTTTGTTCTGTTCGATAGCTTGAACCGGCGGGCGCTTTCTCCCTATGGCGGTGCCCTGCCGACACGGAATTTCGACCGCCTGGCCGAACGCGCCGTGGTGTTCGAAAACCATTTCGTCGGGTCCTTGCCGTGTATGCCGGCGCGCCGCGATTTCCACACCGGCCGGCTGAATTTCTTGCATCGAAGCTGGGGACCGTTGGAACCCTTCGACGACAGTTTCCCCGAAAGGCTCCGGGCCGCCGGGGCGTACAGCCATCTGGTTTCCGACCACTATCATTATTTCGAGGACGGTGGCGCCACTTACCACACCCGCTACGACACCTGGGATTTCATCCGCGGCCAGGAGTCGGACGCCTGGGTCGCCATGGTCAAACCGACCTTGGAGCGGTTCCGCGAAACCTATCATCCGGAGCAGTTCGAGGAGACACGGGCCGGCCACCGTCTGCAGGGAATGATCAACCGCACCCGTATCGTCGAGGAAGCGGATTTTCCCTGCGTCCAATGCTTTGACGCCGCGCTCAATTTTCTCGACGGCAACGGCCGTGAAGATAACTGGCTTCTCCATCTGGAGACCTTCGATCCCCACGAACCGTTCACCGCGCCAGAGCGTTTTCGCGAGTTCCAGAAAACCGATTACGAAGGGCCGATCCTCGACTGGCCCCGCTATCGCGCGGTCCAGGAAAGCGCCGCCGAAATCGCCGAACTGAATGCCAACTACGCCGCGCTGGTCGGTCTCTGCGATGCTCAATTGGGACGGCTTCTCGACGATTTCGACGACAACCACCGCTGGGACGACACCGCACTCATCCTGACGACGGACCACGGCTTCATGCTGTCGGAACACGATTGGTGGGCAAAGAACCGGATGCCCTGCTACAACGAGATTTCCCACATTCCATTCATTCTCTACCACCCGGCCCTGAAAGATCGGGCCGGAAGCCGGGTCGCGGGTTTGTCGCAGTCCATCGACCTCATGCCGACCATTCTCGACATGTTCGAGTTGGAACCGGGCGAGCACGTTCGCGGCCATTCCCTGTTGCCGCTCGCCGCCGGCACCGTGCCGAAGGTACGCGACATCGCCCTTTACGGACTATTCGCGGGCGCCATCAATGCCACGGATGGGCGATATACATACTTTCGATATCCCGCGGACATGGAGGCACGGGATCTATTCGAATACACCTTGATGCCGATGCACAATCGGAGCCTGTTCACAGCCCGCGAGCTCGAGGCCGCGACCCTGCACGGCGGATTTGGATTTGCCAGCGGGATGCCCCTGTTAAAGGTGCCGGCACTCCCCGATGCCAAGCGCTCGCCGATGCAGGGTGGTTTTGCCGATCCCCGCACCGTGCTGTTCGATCTAGCCAGCGATCCGCGCCAGATGACTCCCGTCGACAACGCCGGGGTCGAGCGCGAATTGTGCGCCGCCATCGCCGAGGAAATGCAACGCCACGAGGCGCCGCCGGAGCTCTACGGCCGTTTCGGGCTACAGGAATATTGCTAAAGCGAAACCCGAACATTCGAAAAAGCCAGCCGAGAATTCGGGATCAACCTGCAGAGGGAATAGGCCGATGAAAATCACCAAGGTGCAAGCCCGCCGTCATAGCGGCGACACGATGGAATCTTATCTCGCCGAGATCGTCGTGGTTGAGGTGTCGACCGACGCCGACATCGTCGGCATCGGCTTCGCGAACGCGCCGCCACGGGTCGGCGCCCTGTTCCAAGAGTTGATCGAAAACGTCCTGGCTTTACGGGTTCTGGACGCCGATCCCCGGCTGACCACCGATCTTTGGGAGAAAATGTACAGAGAGGCCATCCCGCGGCGCGGCGGCGAGGGAATCGTCCGGGTCTGCATTGCCGCGATCGACATGGCGCTGTGGGACATCAAGGGAAAGGCGCTCGGGGTGCCGGTGGCGCGCCTGTTGGGCGGGCATCGCGAT
>CAXMQD010000296.1:0-1516 GCA_964194965.1 uncultured Acidimicrobiia bacterium
TACGAGGGCCAGGCCCTGTTGTTCGAGGCGAAGTTCCGCAGCCCCGAGGCTTACGCGGACTATTTCCGCATTTTCGACGCCCGGCCGACGCTCGCCCCCGTCGGGCACTGGGCGCCCCAGGGCGGGGGGGAGAGCGGCGAAGGCGGCTTTTTCACGCGCCTGATCGTCAATCCGGAAGGCCGCGCCTGGGCGTTCCACCCCTGCGGCCAGCTCAGCCCGGTGACCGAATGCATGTACCGCGCGGCCGATCCCGGCATAAAACCGCTTGGCGATGTGGCCGGGCGGCGTTGGGAAATCCCGCTCGTGTCGCCCTCTGGCTCGCCGTTTACCACCGTGACCATCGCGCAGACCGGCGCGGAGCAGCTGACGCTCGAGGGCATGGGGGAGCCGCTGACCTTCGTCAAGACGCCGCCGCCGATCGATCCCGCGCCGGCGCCCGCGCGCTTGAGCTACCTGGGGCCGTTCACGCAGATGGAATGCCGGGGCCCGCACGCCGCCGTGCGCCAGCTCTGGCTGTGGCAGGAGGACGCGCGGCTCTACGCGGTCGGCTTCTTCCAGACCCTGCTCGCCGGGCAGCAGGCCAGCTACGTCTCGGCGGCCGTCCTGGGCGAGGGCGCGCGCCAGGGCGATGGGTGGCGCTTCGACTGGCGGCGCAATAAGCTGGACTGGAGCGCGACGGTCATCCTGGAAATCCCGGGGGCGCCCGAAGACCCGGGCGTCCTGCTCACGCTCACGCGCGGCGGCGAAACCATCGCGGAGGTTACGCTGGAGCGCGAGGCGATTATCCGCGACGAGGCGATCGAGCTCGCGCCGCTCACCGGCAAGGCGGACTGGGACCATTGGTTCGACATCGTCCTGTCCAACCACTTCTCGTCCGGCGACGTCCCCGCCTGTTGAAGCGGCGGGACCGGACCGCGCTCATCACTTCCGTCGCCATTTATCTCTTGCCTTGAGAGTGCCGGGCAGGTCGGGGCTACACTCATCTACCAGGAATTTTCTTCGACCCGGTAGGGGCCGACGAGGCATCGAAGAATCGTGCGATCTCGTCGTCGCTGTAGGCGGCACACCACAGGCGGGCGACAATGTCGCGGAAGATTCGCTCATCGACATGGTGCCGGAGGAAGCGCGGAGCAGGGGCGCGTCACTGCGGTGCGACGAATGACCGGTGTTGGCTAACAAGCGAAGTTCCGTAGCTGCGGCCGTGGTGGCGTTTCTAATAACCTTGTGTCGCCTTCCGGTGGCAGGGAGGGCCTTCTAAGTGGCACTCATAGTATTCGGGCAGGGACGCAAATCATTTCCCCCCCATAACGCCCTTGTCCTCCAGCATCCGCTCCAGGTGCGCCAGGCCGCCTCCGTGTTACGGTCTGTGGCGTGCTATGTCTGGTTGTGTGCCTACAAGCAGATGTTTTGGAGTTGCCCCTGTAGGGACCGAATTCCGCCAAAAAGAGGTACCCATGAAGGTTTCCGTTAGATCAAAATCTGGGCTATTAACTATAATTGTTCATGATATTAATAA
>CAXMQD010000297.1:0-2912 GCA_964194965.1 uncultured Acidimicrobiia bacterium
CCCGGCGGCCAGGGCGGCGGCAACCGCCGCGACCACGGTATCGCCGGCGCCGGAGACGTCGAACACTTCGCGGGCCTCGGCGGGCAGGTTCAAATGGGTTCCTTTTCCGCCCGATGCCAAGAGCGTCAATCCGTCCGAACCACGCGTGGCCAACACCGTTTCGATGCCGCAACTATCGATTATCTCCTGTGCGGCCAGGGCGACTTCCTGGTCACTCGACGTCGGCAGTCCCGTAGCTTCCTGCAACTCACGTTTATTCGGCGTTACCAAGGTCGCGCCGCGATAGACGCCATAGTCCCGGCCCTTGGGATCGACCACCACCGAGCAACCGGCGGCCCGCGCCGCCGCGATCAACACGCCGAGGGTGTCCGGTTCGAAGGTGCCCTTGCCGTAGTCGGAAAGTACCAAGGCGCCCGCGCCGGAAAGCGCGGCCGTCGTGGCGTCGATCAGGGCCGCGGCGGTTTCCGCCCGGATCGCCGACCCGGGATCGCGGTCGGCGCGCAGCAGCTGCTGGCCGGCGGCGATGTAGCGCTCCTTGATGGTGGTCGGCCGCCCCGCTTCGACCAGCAGGCGGCAGCCCTCGCCGGCGGCGTCCCGCGCCAGGTTGTGGACCTCGCGCCCGGCCGCATCGTCGCCGACCACGGCCAGGAACTCGATCTTGGCCCCGAGCGCCGCCAGGTTGCGCAGCACGTTGCCGGCCCCGCCCAGCATGGCGGCCTCGCGCTCGATCCGCAGCACCGGGATCGGACCCTCGGGGGAGATGCGCTCGACCGCGCCGTAGAGGAAGCGGTCGAGCATGACGTCGCCGGCGACCACGACCCGGGCCCCGGACAGGGCCTCGAGCTGGGCCGCGAGATCCGTGTTTCCGGTCATACCAGGCCGAGCGCCCGTTCCAGGGCGCCGCAGAACATCTGGCCGAGGGTGATGTGCATCTCCTGAATGCGGGCGGTCGTTGCCGAGGGCACGACCAACAGAGGGTCGGCGAGGCCGGTCAGGTCGCCGCCGTCGCCGCCGCTTAGCGCCGCCGCCGCCAGTCCCAGGTCCCGCGCCGCCTCGAGCCCGCGGATCACGTTGGGGCTTTTGCCGGAGGTCGAAATACCGAGCGCCAGGTCGCCGGGCCTGCCGAGCGCCCGAATCTGGCGCGCGAAGACCTGGTCGAAGCCCAGGTCGTTGCCGGCCGCGGTCAGGGCCGAGGTGTCGGTGGTCAGCGCGATGGCTGCGATCGGCTCCCGGTCGCGGATATAACGAATGGTCAGCTCGGTGGCCAAGTGCTGAGCATCGGCGGCACTGCCGCCATTGCCGAACAGGAGCACCTTGCCGCCACCGCGGATGGCCCGCACACCGCAGTCCACCAGGCGCCCGAAGGGCCCCGCCAGCGCGGCCGCGCTGGCGGCCGCGACGCTCTGATGCTCGGCAAACTCGGCCTCGAAGAAGGCGTCCAGATCGATCTCGGCCAACCTAGGTTCTCCCTCTGTCTCCCACCGCCCGTTCGCCTAATCCATCCACCGGCCGGGCGCAAGGAAAAGGCGTTGCAAAACTCCTCCCAATCCCGCTTCCGAAAGCCGGAATACCGTCGCAAACCACCGCTTGACGACCGGCCCCGGAGAGGGTTGAAATATTTTGCCGCCGCAACCGTTATTTCGCTTGCATTAACGCGAGTAAATCTCCATATCGGCCGCTCTTCCACGAAAATCGGATATCCACTGGTTGGGGAGGACGGGCCATGGCCGACGTTCAGGCCCTCTTTCAATCGGAGACCTTCGCGAGCGACGGCGCGCCTGGCTCGACCGCCCGCGAGGTCCCCAAGGACTACTTCATCGAGCGGGACGGTGCGCGCTATGCCGGCACCCACCTGATCGTCGACCTGTGGGGCGCCGAGCGCCTCGACGACCTGGCCCATGTCGAGGCAACACTCAGGGATGCCGTGACCGCGGCCAAGGCGACCCTGCTGCATATCCACCTGCACCACTTCACGCCGAACCGGGGTATTTCGGGGGTCGCGGTGCTCGCCGAATCGCACATCTCCATCCATACCTGGCCGGAGAACGGCTACGCCGCGCTCGACGTCTTCATGTGCGGCGGCGCCGAACCGCACGCCACGATCGAGGTGCTGCGCGCGGCTTTCAATCCGGACCGCCTGGCGGTCGAGGAAATACTCCGGGGCCGAGCCGGGTGACTCGCTGGTTCGAGGAGGTCCTGCACGAGGGCCTCAGCTTCAAGATCGAAGCCGGCAACGTTCTCTACGACAGCGAAACCGAGCACCAAAGGGTGGTGATTTTCGAAAATCCCGTCCTGGGCTTGGTGATGACCCTCGACGACATCGTCCAGACCACCCAAGGCGACGAGTTCATCTATCACGAGATGCTGGCCCACGTGCCGATCCTGGCCCACGGCGCGGCGCGCCAGGTGCTGATCGTCGGCGGCGGCGACGGCGGCATGCTCGAAGAGGTGCTCAAGCACGCCGCGATCGAGCGGGCCACCATGGTCGAGATCGACGCCGGCGTGATCGATCTCGCCAAGCAGCACCTGCGCCCGATCTGCGGCGACGCCTTCGACGATCCGCGCAGCGAGCTGGTGATCTCCGATGGGGTCGACTTCGTCGCCCGCGCGCAGGCCCGCTACGACGTCATCATCGTCGATTCGACCGATCCCGTGGGACCTGGCGAGGTGCTGTTCCAGGAAGACTTCTACAGGAACTGCCGGCGCTGCCTGGCACCGGGCGGCATCCTGGTGACTCAGAACGGCGTGCCGTTCCTCCAGGGCCCCGAGCTGACCGGCACCTTGACCTGCTTCCGCCGCCATTTCGCCGACGCCACCTGTTACCTCGCGACCATCCCGACCTACTTCGGCGGGCCCATGGCCTTCGGCTGGGCCTGCGACGACCCGGCGCCCCGGCGCGTCCCGCTGGATAC
>CAXMQD010000298.1:0-3342 GCA_964194965.1 uncultured Acidimicrobiia bacterium
CCAGGCGCCGTACGATGCTGTTGACGACCCGCTCGATCCGCTCCACCTCCACCGGCCGCTTGCGCAAGGCGATGGTCATGGAGCGCAGCAGTTTGTCGCGGTCGAAGGTCTCGCGCTTGCCGTTGGCCTTGACCACGGTCAGCTCGCGCAGCTGGACCCGCTCGAAAGTGGTGAAGCGGGCGCCGCAATTGGTGCACTGGCGGCGCCGGCGGATCGCATTGTTGTCTTCGGTCGGTCGCGAATCTTTGACCTGCGTGTCGTCGTTACCGCAAAACGGACAACGCATTCCCCCTCTCTCCCCGGCCCCCCTGAGGCCAGCATTTCCAGTCAGTTATTCTAGACGGTCAGCTCCGGATATATTAGAAACCGGCCACAGAGTGCGAGGACTTCCTCGCGCAGTTCGGCTTCCTTGGCGCCGTTGTCGTCTGGATTGGCAATCAGCCCATCGAGCACCCGGGTGATCATCTCGCCGACCTGGCGGAACTCCGCCTGCCCGAAACCGCGCGTCGTCGCCGCCGGCGTGCCCAACCGGATGCCCGAGGTGACGGTCGGCTTCTCCGGATCGAAGGGCACGCCGTTTTTGTTGCATGTGATCCCGGCGCGATCGAGGCTTTCTTCGGCCGCCCGGCCGGTCAGCCCCTTGGGCCGGAGGTCGACCAGCATGAGGTGGGTGTCGGTGCCGCCGGTGACGATATCGAAGCCGTTCTCCAGCAGCGTCTGGGCCAGAATCCGGGCATTGTCGACCACGGCGCGGGCGTAGGTCTTGAATTCGGGCTGCAGCGCCTCGCCGAACGCCACCGCCTTGCCGGCGATGGCATGCATCAAAGGGCCGCCCTGCAGGCCCGGAAAGGCGGCCGAGTTGATCTTGTTGCCCAGCGCTTCGTCGTTGGACAGGACCATTCCGCCGCGCGCGCCGCGCAGGGTCTTGTGGGTCGTCGTGGTGACCACCTGGGCGTGGGGCAGCGGGCTCGGATGGACGCCGGCCGCAACCAGCCCGGCGAAGTGGGCCATATCGACGTGGAGGATCGCCCCGGCCGCGTCCGCGATGGCGCGGAAGCGTTCGAAATCGATGATCCGCGGATAGGCCGAGCCACCGGCGATGATCAGCTTGGGCTGGTGCTCGCGGGCCAGGCGTTCGACCTCGTCGAAATCGATCAGGCCATCCTCCCGGCGCACGCCGTACTGCACCGCGTTGAACCACTTGCCCGACTGGTTGGGCGGCGCGCCGTGGGTCAGGTGACCGCCGGCCGAAAGCGACAGGCCCAGGATGGTGTCGCCCGGCTGGCACAACGCCATGAGCACACATTGATTGGCCTGGGCGCCGGAATGGGGCTGCACGTTCGCAAAGCTGCAATCGAACAGCTTCTTGGCGCGTTCGATCGCGAGCCGTTCGGCCACGTCGACGTATTCGCAGCCACCGTAGTAGCGGCGACCCGGATAACCTTCGGCGTACTTGTTGGTGAGCACCGACCCTTGCGCCTCGAGCACCGCGAGCGACACGATGTTCTCGGAGGCGATCAGTTCGATTTGGTCCCGCTGGCGCCGCAGCTCGTTGCGGATCGCACCCGCCAAGTCCGGATCGGCCGCGGCCAGGCCATTGGTGAAAAAGCCTCCCCCGACCATGGCCGGGGAGACGGCGTCGACAACGCTCATATCAAATCATCATCCCAACTTGGCCACGCGCCCGACATGGCGCCCCTCGGCGAACTCGGTATCGAGAAAAACCTTCAGACAGTCCTTGGCCGCCTCGCTACCGATCAGGCGGGCGCCAAGAGCCAGCACATTAGCGTCGTTATGCTCGCGTGCAAGCCGCGCGGAGGTCATGTCATGGCACAGCGCCGCGCGCACACCCGAATGGCGGTTCAGCGCAATCGAGATGCCGATCCCGGTGCCGCAAACCGCAACACCGCGCGACGCCCGGCCGTCGCGGATGGCGGCGGCGAGCGCATGTCCGAAATCGGGATAGTCCACCGAATCCGGCCCGTCGGTGCCCAGGTCTAGGACCGCGTGACCCGCGGCCTCGAGCTCGCCGACGAGCGCGGTCTTGAGTTCGTAGCCGGCATGGTCGGAGGCAAGTGCGATCGGTTTCATGGACATCCCGATTTCGGCCGCGGATTCTGGCCGCGGAGGCCGGAAAAATCAGCCCCAAGGCTACCATATGTCGCCGTCCCATGGAAACCCGCCACAAGGTCTCGGCGAAAGCATCGATGGTGCCATGAATACGGGAAGACGGCGGCGCCGCGCCGGGAATCGGTTCGCGATCGAATCCCGGCGCGGTTCAAGGTTGAAGTTCAGCGGATCTCAAATGAAACGCAGTAATGAACAAGGCCGCTATTACGCACACTCGTTAATTGACAATATTAGATTTAAGTGTCACTTTTATCGTCTCACTCAGGGTGCAATATACGGAAACAAAAATGGCCGATCAATCATCCGAACAACTACCGACCAGCGACGTCTTGCGCATGACCGCCGACGTCGTCGCGGCCTATGTTCGCAACAACTCGCTGGCGACCAACGACCTTCCGGAGGTCATTAGCATGGTTCACGCGTCCTTGACGGACATCGGCCGCGACGACGGCGCGGCCAAGCCGCCGCTGCAGCCGGCAGTGCCGATCCGCCGGTCCGTGACGCCCGACTACATCGTCTGCCTCGAGGATGGCAAGAAGTTGAAGATGCTCAAGCGCCACCTGCGCACCAGCTTCAACCTGACGCCCGACGAGTACCGGACCAAGTGGCAGCTAGGCCCGGACTATCCCATGGTGGCGCCGAACTACGCCAAACGGCGTTCGGAATTCGCCAAGCAGATCGGCCTGGGCCAGAAGTCGCGGCGCAAGCGCGGCGCCAAGCGGTCCTAGGAAAAAATTTCGGATCGAGAGGCCGCCGGCATCGCCGACGCGGGCCTGAATCGGCGGTGCCCATATTAGGCCGATTTTCCACGCGTGGGTCCACGCCTGGGATCACCCACGATCGACACCTCGGTATCGGTCGCGGTATCTACCGCCGACACTTTCACGTAAAACGCCCACCTGGGTGAACTCGACAATTTTCTCGCCGGCCGGGGCCTGATTCTAGCCGTTTCCGGGTCTTTCCTGGCCGCATAAATCGGCTAGATTAGAGTCGCATCCGCGACCCAAACATCGAAATAGAGGGACGACCTCCATGGCCCAAGCCGAACACGCCGCCGCGGCGGCGGTCACAGCGACCGCCCGGCCCCAGTTTCAATGGGACGACCCGTTGCTGCTGGACGAGCAATTGAGCGAGGACGAGCGCATGGTGCGCGACGCCGCGCGCGATTATTGCCAGGAAAAGCTCATGCCGCGGATCCTGCTGGCCAATCGC
>CAXMQD010000299.1:0-3020 GCA_964194965.1 uncultured Acidimicrobiia bacterium
TATTGCTGCAGGGCGTGGCGGCCATTGGCGAAAGCGACTTCGTCCTCCTTATCGCTTAACTGCCGTCGGCCGCCGCCGTAGCCATGTTGGATCCCGAGCGATAGGACTGGTGCAGCAATCGTGCATTTTGGACGTTGGATCGTTCTTCGCCTGCATACGATATCTGAGGCGAATCGCGTGCAAATCTGCCGCTCTAAAGCATTTCGAGCAACTGTTGAATCTTTGGGGATTGAACGAAGCCGCTTGCGCGGCGTGAGGGACGAGTTCGGATGAATCGCGTTCTGTCTGAGAGGATCATGGGGTTTGCAGGCCCAACTCTCAGACAGGAGGTTTTCAGATGGCCCATATCAGCCCTCTTCGGCGCCGGATGATCGACGACATGACGATCCGTAATCTGTCGCCGGCGACGCAACGATCCTACCTTCACGCGGTATCGAAGTTCAGCCGACATTTCGGCCGCTCGCCGGACACGCTTGGCCTTGATGAGGTTCGCGACTTTCAGGTTCACCTCGTTTCGAAGGGCGTCTCATGGGGGTCGCTCAATCAGGTCGTTTGCGCCTTGCGGTTCTTCTATGGCGTCACGCTGGGTGAGACAACGATCCCGGAGCGCATTCCCTATGCGCGGACGCCGCGCAAGCTGCCTGTGGTGCTAAGCGCCGACGAGGTCGTGCGGTTTCTCGAAGCCGTCTCCGGCCTGAAGAGCCGGGCGGCTCTGACCACCGCCTATGCGGCGGGGCTGCGAGCCTCGGAAGTGGCGGGACTGCTGATCGAGGATATCGACAGTGATCGCGGCGTCATCCGGGTTCGCCAAGGGAAGGGCGCCAAGGATCGCGACGTGATGTTGTCGACACAGTTGCTCGACATCCTGCGAACATACTGGCGGCTCGCCCGGCCACGACGGTTTCTGTTTCCAGGTCGTGACGAAGGCCGGCCGATCAACCCGACGACGCTGCACGCAGCGTGCCGCTCCGCGGCGAAGGCGGCAGGGTTGAGCAAACGGGTGACGTTGCACACGCTGCGCCACAGTTTTGCGACACATCTTTTGGAGAACGGCGCCGACATCCGGATCATCCAGGCGCTGCTCGGCCACGCCAATCTGTCCTCGACGGCGCGCTACACCCAGGTTGCTTCGCATACGATTCGGGCGACGCAGAGCCCGCTCGACCGCCTGTCTCTGGAGGTGATGCCGCCGGGATAGGGGCGTGGTCCGTCCCGTGCGCCGGTCCGAGAGGCCGGCGCTGGAGATCGCCGACATTCTACACCGCCACGGTGCCGCCTACGCCCGCGCCCATGAGGGCCGTCTTGGCCGTGTCGAGAAGCGGGTGATGAGCGCAATCAAGGCCTGTCGCACCGCGGCGCTCGGCGGTCATGTCGAGGCCTGCGACGATTGCGGCGCGGGGCGGATCGCCTACAACTCCTGTCGCAACCGGCATTGTCCGAAGTGTCAGGGGCCCGCCCGCGCGACTTGGCTCGCCGCGCGCCAGGCCGAACTCTTGCCCGTGCCCTATTTCCATATCGTCTTCACCTTGCCGCAACCAGTCGCGGCGATTGCCTTCCAGAACAAGCGGCTCGTCTATGCGATCCTGTTCCGGGCGGCTGCGGAGGCGATGACGACGCTGGCGGCGAACCCGCGGCGCCTCGGTGCCGGGATCGGTGGTCTCGCCGTCCTGCACACCTGGGGCCAGGCGCTGACCCATCATCCCCATCTCCATTGCGTCGTCCCAGGCGGCGGCCTCGCGCCCGACGGGACGCGCTGGATCGCGAGCCGTCCTGACTTCTTTCTGGCGGTCAAGCCGCTCTCGCGGCTGTTCCGGCGGCTGTTCCTCGAGCGGCTGGCGGCGGCCTTCGCAGCTGGCGAGCTCGGCTTCTTCGGCGAACTTGCGCCGCTCGCCGATCCTGCGGCCTTCGCCGAACGTCTCAGCGCTATGCGGCGGATCGACTGGGTCGTCTATGCCAAGAAGCCCTTCGGCGGCCCCGCGCAGGTGCTCGCCTATCTCGGCCGCTACACGCATCGCGTCGCCATCGCCAACTCCCGCCTGGTCGCCCTCGACAAGACCCAGGTCGCCTTCACCTGGAAGGACTATCGCGACGGCGGCGTGACCAAGGTGATGCGGCTACAGGCGGGAGAGTTCATCCGCAGGTTCCTCCTCCATGTCCTGCCCGACGGCTTCCACCGCATCCGCTACTTCGGCTTCATGGCGAACGCGCATCGCGCCGCAAAGCTGGCGCTCTGCCGGTCGCTCAGCGGAGGCGGCGGCGAAGACACGGCGGCGCAAAGCGCGGCGCGGTCAGCGCCCGGCCCAGCGGGCAAGATCGCCGCTGCCATCCCCGCCTGTCCCCATTGCGGCGGCGTCATGCGCATCGTCGGCTGCATGCCGCACAGCTTCCACCGACCCGGCCCACGCGCGCCACCGTCCACGAGCGCCCCGCCATGAACCGGACCACGACGAGAACGCCTCCATTGTCCGATCCTCGCATACGCGACCTGCCGACGATCCGCGACAGGACCGGTCCGGCGTGCGCGTCTCGTCGCCGCCGATCCCCGCCGTGGCGATCTCGGGCGATCGGAAGGTGTGATAGACGTTCCACCAACGCCGCGCGGGCCTGCGATGCACGTCAAACAAGGCCAGCGTCAGCGCGAACTTCGGCCCACGACGGCGCCCGCGGCCACGGACGGCGTCTTCAATCCCCATAACTGCGCGCCCACGATCCGCGCCTTCGTTCAATCCGGCTTCAATGACGTCGCAACGCGCCTGACAGCGAGCCGCGACCTCACAGAACCCTCCAGATTCCCAAACGGTTTGAAGTCTGAATCACTATGGCGAACAGAGGAGGTTTGCCATGGGTGCAGCGATTGGATTGCGAGAGGACTTCGGAAGCGCCGATTTGCGGGTGCTGGCACGGTCGTCGAAGGACGCCAACCAGGCGCGTCGGCTTCTGGCGTTGGCGGTGATCTATGACGGTGGGAGGCGGACGGAGGCGGCCCGGACCGGCGGGGTCAGCCTGCAGATCATCCACTA
>CAXMQD010000300.1:0-5333 GCA_964194965.1 uncultured Acidimicrobiia bacterium
ATCGACCTGACCATGGCGCTCAACGGCGCGATCGCCGGGCTGGTCTCGATCACCGCCGGGCCCGACCTGCAGAACCATCTGTTGGCGATCGTCATCGGCGGGGTTGGCGGTTGCCTGGTGGTGGTCGCGGTGCCGCTGCTCGACAAGCTCAAGATCGACGACGTGGTCGGCGCGATCCCGGCCCATCTGGTCGCCGGCATCTGGGGCACGCTGGCGGTCGCCATCTTCGGCGGCGGCGACCTGGCGGCCCAAATCACCGGCATCGTCGCCATCGGCGCTTTCGTAAGCCTGGCCAGCGCGGCGCTGTGGCTGGCGCTCAAAGCCACCGTGGGTATCCGGGTCAGCGAGGAACACGAGGATCTCGGCCTCGACATGGCGGAACTCGGCATGGAGGCCTACCCGGAGTTCGGCCACGGCTCCAGAACGATCTAACCAACTCAGAAACAAACTCTTTTCAGGACCCTTATCAGCCCGGGCGAGTTCCGTCGCCCGGGCATTTTATCGCCCCGCGGCCGTCATTCAACAAACGGTCACCAGTGGTTCGCAGTGGCTTGCCGCGAGATTCCTGGGCGAGTAGAATTGGTTATGCTCCGTCCTTGAGTCAGAGCGCGAGGACCGTTCCAAGCAGCTCGGGCACGGCAACACCATGGCGAGACACCACAGCCAGTGATCGACCGTCAAAATCTTCAGGCCTATTACCCCTTCGGTCGGCTCGACCGCCTGCTCGAAGGCCTGCGTCCGGGCGCGCCGCGCCTGGGACTGGATGGCACCGCGCCGGACGAGCCGGTGCCGCTGCAACTGGGCGAACCGCGCAACCAGCCGCCGGCCTTCGTCGCCGAAGAGTTGACCCGGGCGGCTGCCGATTGGTCGCGCTATCCGCTGCCGCGCGGCACGCTGGAATACCGCGATGCCTGTGCCGCCTGGCTCAACCTGCGTTATGACCTGCCCGATGGCATGGTCGATCCGGAGACCGCGATCCTGGCGGTGCCCGGCACCCGCGAGGGTTTGTTCTTCACCGCGCTCGCCAACACCCCAGTAGCCGGTGGGGCAGCCGGTGGGGCAGCCGGTGGGGCCGAGGACCGCGCCGTGGTTCTGATCCCCAATCCCTGCTACCACGTCTACTACAGCGCGACCGCCGCGGCCGGCGCGGAGCCGGTGTTCGTCTCGGCGACAGCGGAGACCGGCTTCCAGCCGGATTACACCGCGCTCGACCCGGTGCTGCTCGACCGCGTTTCGCTGGCCTATTTTTGCACGCCCTCCAACCCGCAGGGCGCGATCGCCGATCTCGATCAACTCAAGGCCCTGATCCAGCTCGCACGCACTCACGACTTCACCGTCGCCATCGACGAGTGTTACGCGGAAATCTACAACGAAGCCGCGCCGCCCGGCGCGCTGCAAGCCGCCGCCGCGCTCGGCGGTTCGCTCGACAACCTGCTGGTCTTCCACTCGCTATCCAAGCGTTCCAGCGCGCCGGGACTGCGCTGCGGCTTCGCGGCCGGCGATCCGAAGCGAATTGATGCGCTCGCGGTCATGATGTCGACCGGCGGCGCCGGCGTGCCGCTGCCGGTCTGCGCCGCCGGCACCAAGCTGTGGCGCGAGGAGGACCACGCCCGCGCCAACCGGCTGCGCTATCAGGAGAACTTCGCCATCGCCGAACGCGTGCTTGGCAACCGCTTCAACTTCCGCAAACCCGGCGGCGGGTTTTTCCTATGGCTCGACGTCGGCGACGGCGAGGCGGCCGCGCTCAAGCTGTGGCGCGAGGCCGGCATCAAGGTTCTGCCCGGCGCCTACATGTGCCAGGGCACCAACGGCGCGGTAAATCCCGGCGCGGCCTATATCCGGATCGCGCTGATTTACGACGCGGATTACACCGAAGCGGCGCTGCGGCGCGTCGTCGAGGTCTTGTGAGGAGTCTGGAACATGGCGGTTAGGGATGGCGCGCTCAGAATCGGGGCGGCGAATCGGCGGCGGGGATCCAAGCCGCAACCGGGTTTTTTGCCGAGCGGCACCGGTGAATTCTTCCGCAAGCGCCTGATCGAGACTTGCGGGCTGGCGCTGTTCGCGCTCGCCGTTGCGATCCTCTTGGCCTGTCTGACCTTCAGCCCCACCGATCCCTCGTTCAACCGCGCCGCCGAGGGGCCAACCGCGAACCTGCTCGGCTCGGCCGGCGCCCACGGCGCCGATCTATTGCTGCAGAGTCTCGGCCTGGCGGCCTTGATTTTACCCTTGGTACTTGCCGGATGGGGCTGGCGTTTAACCCGCCGCCGGCTGCTCGGCCGTTGGTGGCTGCGCCTGATCGTGGTGGCGCTGCTGCTGCCGCTCGCGGGCGCCACGCTGGCCGCGCTGCCGACGCCGGCAAGCTGGCCGGCCGGGGGCAGCCTGGGCGGCTTCCTGGGCGCCTTGCTGCTGTCCCGGAGCGCGCTCGCCAGCACGCTCGATCCCTGGATGCTCGCGACCGCCGCCGGACTGCTTGCCACGGGCGGCTTCGCCTATGCGCTGGGCCTCAGTGCGGATGAGTGGCGCGCGCTCGGCCGGGCCACGTTCTGGACCCTGGGCGGGGCGGGCCGTGGCCTGCGCAGCCTAGCCCGCGGACCAGCGTCGTTAGTCCGGGCGATTGAGAACCTCTCCCTGAGGCGGGCGGGGAAGCGGGCGGGCGCGAACGCCGATTTGGGGGGCCGGCACGAACCGCGCCTGCGCGGCGCGCCGGCAATCGCGGAAGCCGGACACCTGGACCCGGACGAAGAGGTCGACTCCTTCGCCCGGGGCAGCCTGCGCCCCGCCGAGCCCGCTGCCGAGCCCACCGCCAAATCCAATGCCAAATCCAATGCCAAGTCGGGCCTGGTCGCGCCCCAAAAACGGCACCCATTGCTCGGCAAGCGCGGCCGCCAAGCCGGCCAGAGACGTCTCGACTTCGGCGCCAGTGCCGGCTACGAGCTGCCGCCTCTCGCGCTCCTGGCGCCGCCGGATCCGAACGCGGCCGGCCAGGCGATGGGCCGCGACAAGCTGGAGAAAAATGCGCGCTTGTTGGAAACCGTGCTCGACGACTTCGGTGTGCGCGGCGAGATCGTCAAGGTCCACCCGGGGCCGGTCGTGACCCGCTACGAGCTCGAGCCGGCGCCGGGCACCAAGACCAGCCGCGTGATCGGGCTGGCCGACGACATCGCGCGGTCCATGAGCTCGATCTCGGTACGCGTGGCGGTGGTGCCCGGATCGAGCGCGATCGGCATCGAGCTGCCCAACGCCCACCGCGAGACCGTGTTCCTGCGCGAGCTTCTGGACTCGCGCGCCTACGAGCGCGCCACCGGCAGCCTGCCACTGATCCTGGGCAAGGACATCAGCGGCGCGCCGATGATCGTCGATCTCTGGCGCATGCCGCACTTGCTGATCGCCGGCACCACCGGCTCGGGCAAGTCGGTCGGGGTCAACTCCATGATCCTGTCGCTCTTGTTCCGGCTGGGTCCGGAACGATGCAAGCTGATCCTGATCGACCCCAAGATGCTGGAACTTTCGGTCTACGAGGGCATTCCCCACCTGATAGCGCCGGTGGTGACCGAACCCAAGAAGGCAGTCGTCGCGCTCAAGTGGGCCGTGCGCGAGATGGAAGAGCGGTACCGCGCCATGTCGCGCCTGGGGGTACGCAACGTCGAGGGCTACAACGGCCGCATCGAGCAGGCGCTCAAGACCGGCGAGGTGCTGACCCGCCGGGTGCAGACCGGCTTCGATCCCGACACCGGCCAGCCGATCCACGAGGAGCAGCCGTTCGAGCTCGAAACGCTGCCCTACATCGTGGTGGTGGTCGACGAGATGGCCGACCTGATGATGGCGGCCGGCAAGGAGATCGAGATCGCGGTGCAGCGTTTGGCGCAGATGGCCCGCGCCGCGGGTATCCATCTGATCATGGCGACCCAACGGCCCTCGGTCGATGTTATCACCGGCACCATCAAGGCCAACTTCCCGACCCGCATCTCGTTCCACGTTACCTCCAAGATCGACAGCCGCACGATCCTGGGCGAGCAGGGCGGCGAGCAACTGCTCGGCCAGGGCGACATGCTGTACATGGCCCAAGGCGGGCGCATCTCCCGCGTCCACGGGCCCTTGGTCACCGACCAGGAAGTCGAGGACGTGGTCGCGCACCTGAAGAAACAAGGCCAGCCGTCCTACATCGAGGCGGTCACGGTGGACGACGACGACGGCTTCGCGGGAATGGCGCGCGGCGAGAGCGCCGGCGACGAACTTTACGACCGCGCGATCGCGGTGGTGCACCAGCACCGCAAGGCCTCGACCAGCTTTATCCAGCGCCACCTGCAGATCGGCTACAACCGGGCGGCACGGATCGTCGAGCGCATGGAGGCGGAGGGCGTGGTCAGCCAAGCCAACCACGTCGGCAGGCGCGAAGTGCTGCTGCCCGGCGGCGAGCACTGAACGGAAAATCGCGCAATTTCCGGATCGGAGCCTATATTATAGCCGCCGTGAACCGACAGCATATGTCCTTCAAACCGAATAGCATGATTCGAGCTTTGTTTCTCGCCGCGCTGGTAGCGGCCTCCGGCCTCTGCGCCTCGGCGCCCGTCGCGGTGGCGGCGGAGCCAGTGGCGCTGTCGCCGGACCAGTCGGCGGCGGTGCGCCGGGCGGTGCGCTATCTCAACGATATCTCGACGCTAAAGGCGCGGTTTATCCAGATCTCGTCCAACGGCGCCTATGCCGAGGGCGACGTCATTATCCAGCGCCCGGGCAGGATGCGCTTCGAGTACGACCCGCCCCACCCGGTGCTGATCATCGCCAATGGGCTGAGCCTTCTGTTCTACGACCGCGAGATAAAGCAGGCGAGCTTCTTGCCGCTTTGGGAGACGCCGCTGTGGTTCTTGATCCGCAAGGAAGTGACGCTCTCGGAGGGCATCGTGGTCAGCGCGGTCGAGCAGAGTCCCGGCGCCCTCAGGATCACCATCACCGACAAGGACCTCTCCGAGACCGGCAGCGTTACCCTGGTGTTCAGCGACCGGCCGCTAGCCTTGAAAAAGTGGGAGATCACCGACGCTCAGGGCATTCTGACCCAGGTCTCGCTGATCAATCCGCGCTACGGCATCGAGGTTGACCCCCTGGCCTTCGACTACAGCGATTTGGAGATCCAGGGCCGCGAGCGACGCGATTAACGGGGCCCGCCTCCGCATCCCGGTTCCCGAGGCGGCCTAATGCTCTAGTATGGATCGTCTTCGAACTCCCCCTCCGCCTTGAGCCGCCACCAGTCCTCGAGGCATTCTCGGGACGTGGGCTCGACGATGCCGCGGAGCATGAAACCGGCGCGGATCCGCGCCTGGGCCACCACTCTCGGCATG
>CAXMQD010000301.1:0-3356 GCA_964194965.1 uncultured Acidimicrobiia bacterium
TGGCGTACCTGGGCGTCGATCGGGTGGTAAATGAAGGCGCAGGCCACCTTGTCCGAGGTGATCTTGTTTGCCGCCTGGACCATGTCCTTGCGCGCCTGGGGATCGGATTGGAGCCTCTGCTCATCGACCAGGCGGTCGACTTCCGCATCAGAGAATTGGCCGAATGGCATCTTGTCCTTGTCCCGGTTGCGGCCGTTGAACTTGGACGAAGTCTGCATCCAGTCCACCAGACCGTCATCCGGGTCGTAGTCACCGCCGCTGCCGATACGGGTCATATCCCAGTCCATATGGTTGAACTCGTCGATCAGGACCGGGAAGTCCTTGGTGTCGAGCTCGATGTTGATGTTGAGATTGCGCTTGAGGATGTCCTGGATCACCTGCACCTCGCGGCGCGCCGAAGGCGTATTGAGGATCTTCAAGGTCGGGAAACCCTCGCCGTTGGGATAGCCGGCCTCGGCCAAGAGGCGTCTCGCCGCCTCGAGGTCGAATTTTTGGTTGCTGTCTGCGCCGAGCCCGTCATCGAAGTAGAACCCCATGGCCGGGTTGATCGTGCCATAGGCCGGCACGGCACGGCCGAACTGGGCCCGCTCGATATAGCGGTCCCGGTCGATCGCCTTGGCGATGGCCAAACGGACCTTGAAGCCCTTCTCCTTCATCAGCTCTTCCACGGGCTTGTTGAAATCCGGCACCCGGAACGGCTCGCGCCAGGGGTTCATCCAGACGCTTTGGAAACCCGGTCCGGCAACGATGTTCACGACCAGATCGGAGTTGGCCTCGAAGCGGTCGATCAGTTCGGGCGCGACCGGGTTGCCACCGATGATCTGAATGTCGCCGGCCTCAATAGCGGCGGCCAGAGGCTCCACATCGATGATCGGCGTGATGGTGACCTTGTCGAGTTTGGGGCGCTCCGGATCGTAATAATTTTCGAACCTCTCCAGCACGATCGACTGACCGAGGGAGTGGGACGCAACCTTGAACGGCCCAGTGCCGACCGGCGTCAAGCCGTATTGGGACTCACCCAGTTGCTCCAAGCCGCCGCGGCTGACGATGGTCATGGCCCGGCCGCTCGCGCGTTCCAGCGTCTTGGTCAGGAACGAGGCCTGCGGCGCGCCGAGCAAGATCTTGACCGTATGGTCGTTGACCTTCACCACGTCGTTGACGTTGGAAATGACCCGCGAGTGGATCGAAAAATTCGGGTCCTTGGAGCGGTTGTAGGTGAAGACCACGTCATCGGCAGTGAAGGCATCGCCGTTGTGGAAGGTGACGCCCTCACGCAGATTGAAGGTCCATTCCTTGCCATCCGCGGAAACCGACCAATCCCTCGCCAAATCGCCCTGGGCGACCAGTTGGGGGTTGATGTGGGTGAGCCCGCTGAGCACGTTCGAGGCGATCTGGAACAGCAGCACCTGATTGATCTGTGCCGGGTCCAGGGTCCGGAACTCGCCGACGCCGGCCCAGCCGGCCTTCAGATGCCCGCCGGAAGCGGCTTGCGCCGGCTTGATGCCAGAACCGGGCATCAGATGCCAGGCGGTGAGCGTTCCCGCGGCGGCCATGAGGCGGAGCACCGAGCGCCGATTCAATTCCGGCCCACCCAGCTGCTGCCGGGTCAGGCCGAACAGCGGGTCTTTGGGTTCGAAATCGTATGCCTGCCTCAGCTCGTCATCAATTCGAGATTTTTCCTGCCCTGTCAGGGCCTTCGATATTTTACTCACTGTCATCCTCCCTTTCGTGTTAAATTTGTTTATTACATCAGACAGATGGAATTATTGGCTATTCACGCTATTCCGCTAGGTTCAAGCTTCCCGCGAATTGGCCCCCCGACACATTCACGAATTCGTGAGCAAACTCACCCTGGTGTTTCACATCGTAGCATAAGCACCACCACCGAATCACTCTCCAACCCGGGGGCAGGCGACCCAATGCTCGGGCCGCAATTCTCGCAAGGCAGGCGGTTCTCCCCGGCAGGCCTCCACCGCCAAGTGGCAGCGAGGATGGAAGACACAGCCGGACGGCGGGTTCAGCGGGCTTGGCACTTCGCCGGGAAGAATTTCGTGTTCCCGCTGGCGTTCGGCCACGGGATCGGGCACCGGAACCGCGGAGAGCAACGCCCGCGTATAGGGGTGTCGTGGGTGATCGAACAATTCCTTGACCGAAGCGGTTTCGACCAGCTTGCCCAGATACATAACCGCGACACGGTTGCAGAGGTGCTTCACTACGCTGAGATCATGGCCGATGAACAGGTAGGTTAGCCCGAGTTCCTCGCGCAAATCGGCCAGCAGGTTGATGATCTGGGCCTGGATCGAGACATCGAGGGCGGAGACGGCCTCATCGCAGACGATGAACTCGGGCCGCAGCGCGAGCGCCCGGGCGATGCCGACACGCTGGCGCTGGCCGCCGCTCATCTCGTGAGGATAGCGTTCGGCCAGGCGGCTGGTCAATCCGCACAGATCCAGGAGTTCCTGGACACGCCGATCCAGATCGGCCCGCCCCTGTGCAACGCCGTGAATGATCAAGGGCTCCCCAATGATTTCCCCCACCTTCATGCGCGGATTGAGGGATGAATAGGGGTCCTGGAAGATGGCTTGCACACGCCGCCGAAAAACGCCCGTCGACTGCTTGTCCAGCCGATCGATGTCTTGGCCGTCGAAGAAAATCTCGCCGCCAGTGGGCGCGAGCAGCTTGAGAAGGCAGCGTGCGATGGTGGTCTTGCCGCAACCCGATTCACCGACCAGCCCCAGCGCCTCGCCCCGGGAGATGAAAAGGCTGACGCCATTCACCGCCTTAACTTGACCAACAACACGTCGCCGGACGGCCCCTTTCGTGACCGGAAAATGTTTGGTCAATTCCTTGATCTGAACCAGGGGGCCTTGGCCGCCAGTGGGCGCACTCGTTTCCGCCATGGAACTTCTGTTCTCGTTCTGCCCCATCCGACCGCCGGTTCATCCTCGCCGGGGCGATTTGCTTCTTGAGCCTAGTGGAACGGACCCTGAGCAAACAAGGGGGCATGTCATGAATCGTTGCAAAGTGGGAGCCATCCACACAGGACGTTGGAGTGTCGCTTTCACATCAGCGGCAGCCCATGTGAAATTCCCGCATGCGCTGGCCGTTGTAGCAAAAAGCTTCCGGCTCAGTGCCCCAGACTTGAAATCCAGCGCGTTCATATAGACTTTTTGCATCGGCGGCGGCGGCGGCTTCGCTAACGCTAAGATGGACCGACCTAACGCCGTCGAGTCCTTGGGCATGATCAAAGGTCGCGTCAAGAAGCTGGCGGCCGAGGCGCTGCCGCCGTGACTCAGGCCGCACATACATCCCCCAGAGATGAACCTTGTGCACGGCCTTCATATGCCTGTCACGAT
>CAXMQD010000302.1:0-7395 GCA_964194965.1 uncultured Acidimicrobiia bacterium
TACTTCACCCTCAACGAACATGCGGTCGGCGACTACCGTAGCTTCGCCAAGGTCTCGCCGCCGCTGCGCGCCGAGTCCGATCGCGCCGCGATCGCGGCCGCGGTGGCCGACGGTACCATCGACGCGGTCGCCAGCGACCACAGCCCGCACGACCAGGAATCCAAGCGCCTGCCGTTCAGCCACGCCGAGCCGGGCATCGCCGGGCTGGAGACGCTGCTCGCGCTGACCCTCGCGCTGTACCACAACGGCGCCATGCCGCTGCTCGACGCCCTCCATCGCATGACTGCGCGCCCGGCCGAGGTCCTCGGGATCGAGGGCGGCCGCCTGGCCAAGGGCGCGCCCGGCGATCTGGTGCTGTTCGATCTCGATCGCCCCTGGTGCATCGACCCGGACCGCTTCCGCAGCAAGTCCAAGAATTCCCCCTTCGAGGACCATCCGGTCCAGGGTCAGGTACAGCGCACCGTGGTCGACGGCCGCGCGATCTTCGAGGCCGGAGATTAGCTCCCATGCCTGACCCGATATCCTGGTCGCACGCGGGCCCGTATCTGCTGGCGGCGTTCCTGGGCGGCTATCTGCTCGGCTCGATTCCCTTCGGGCTGCTGCTCGCGCGCCTGGCCGGCCTGGGCGACATCCGCAAGATCGGCTCGGGCAGCATCGGCGCCACCAACGTACTGCGCACCGGGCGCAAGGGCTTGGCCGCGGCGACCGTGCTGCTCGATGGCGGCAAGGGCGCCGCCGCGGTGCTGCTGGCCGCGATGTGGGGCCCGGACGTGCAGTTGACCGCCGCGCTCGGCGCCCTGCTCGGCCATCTCTATCCGGTCTGGCTGCGCTTCAAGGGCGGCAAGGGGGTCGCGACCGCGCTCGGCGTGCTGCTCGCCATCGCCTGGCAGGTCGGCTTGGCCGCCTGCGCGACCTGGCTGGTGGTGGCGGGGCTGCTGCGCTATTCCTCGGTGGCGGGGCTGGTGTCGCTGGCCGCCGCGCCGCTCTACGCCTGGTGGTTCCGGGGCGATCTGCAACTGGTGGAGCTCGCCGCCATCATCGCGGCCTTCGTGTGGCTGCGCCACCGCGCCAACATCGCCCGTCTGATCAAGGGCCAGGAGCCCAAGATCGGGAGCAAGACGTCTTGATCCGCACGCCCGCGAAATGACTTATTTCCGGTGCAAGCTTGACGGGTACCGCGCTCGCGGCCCAAGCTGGGCCGCAATATCCGACAAGTCGCATACCATGACGTTCATTGTGCGAGAAATTTCATTAGTTCCCTATCTTCCAGAATATCGGTCAACACTTCGGAGAGTGCCGCGCTGAGTTTTGTATCTATGGCTTCACCGTCAGGTACCACCAATGTGCGTTCCTCAGAGTTGGACCTATACATACGTACGAATTCACGATCTAGCTTCTTCGCGTCCACTCTAATTGCCACGTTAGTATTCTCGGCACCGGTCCAGAAACCAGTTTCGAGAAAAAACTTGAATGCCCTTAGATTGGCTTCGAAATCTGCATCGGCAGCATCGCCCATTGAGACAATACGAAATCCCTTGGCTTCAATGCCCTCTTTCAGCTCCTTCTCGATGGCTGGGATAATCCCATTGGCCGTAATATCGGCACCTTGCATCCCCGCGCCTCTTTGTCCGACAACGAGATCATCCCTGTCGTCTACAACTTTGAATGCCACGCTAACGCCATCACCAATTGAGGATGGTGTTGTTGAGGGCTCCGCTGTGATCGACACTTCGTGCGGCGTAAACGCACAAGCCGATGCTGTAACCAGGGCGGCAAAGCATACTGTGACGCGAGAAAATCTACGAATCCACATGTTCCATCCCCCCTCGCTTATGATAGTCGTCAAATCTCTTAATGCCCCAGATGGTTGTTAGGGAATGTATCATGAATTACGGTGGATCGGAGTCCTAAAAGTCTTGAGATTCGGAGCCAAAAAACGCCTGACCGGTGACACGGTGGGGACGAGGTATGGGATAATTGGGGTCTGTATCCGCACGCCCGCGAAATGACTTATTTCCGGCGCAAGCTTGACGGGTACCGCGCTCGCGGCCCAAGCTGGGCCGCATGCCACCGTCCGCACCCCGCGCGCTGAACCGCGACGAGCGTCTCGACTGGCTGCGCCTGATCCGCAGCGAGAACGTCGGGCCGATCACCTTCCGCCAATTGCTGGACCGCTTCGGCTCGGTCGGCGCGGCGCTCGACGCCCTGCCGGAGTTGGCCCGGCGCGGCGGGCGCAAGCGTCCGATCGCGATCTGCTCGCGGGCGGTGGCGGAAACCGAGGTGGCGCAGATCGAGGCGGCCGAGGGGTTTCTGATTGCGCTCTGCGAACCGGACTATCCACCGGCGCTGGCCGCGCTCGAGGACGCACCGCCGGTGCTCGGCTGCCTCGGTCACGCTCACCTGTTACGGCGCCCCATGGTCGCCATCGTCGGGGCGCGCAACGCCTCGGCCAACGGCCGGCGCCTGGCGCGCCAGCTCGCCGCCGAACTGGGCGAGGCCAAGCTCCTGGTCGCCTCCGGCCTGGCCCGCGGTATCGACGCCGCCGCCCATGAGGGTGCGCTCGAGACCGGAACCGCGGCGGTGGTCGCGGGCGGGGTCGATGTCATCTATCCCGAGGAAAACACCGGCCTCTACGAGGAAATCCGGTCACGCGGGGTGATCATTTCCGAGATCGCGGCCGGCACCGTGCCCCAGGCGCGCCACTTCCCGCGCCGCAACCGGCTGATCTCGGGCATGGCGCGCGGCGTCCTGGTGATCGAGGCGGCGCTGCGCTCCGGCTCCCTGATCACGGCCCGATTCGCCGCCGATCAGGGCCGCGACGTCTTCGCCGTGCCGGGCTCGCCGCTCGACCCGCGGGCGCGCGGCTGCAACAATCTGATCCGCCAGGGCGCGGTTTTGGTGGAATCCGCCGCCGACGTGCTGGATGTCCTGGAAAATGCCCTCATAGCCACCATCGAAGAGCCGAAAGCCGCGGATATCCTGGGCCCCACCCCCACTCCGCCCGACGCGGCGGAGATCGCCGAGGCGCGCGGCCGGATCGAAGAATCGCTCGGTCCGGCACCGGTCGCGGTTGACGAAGTGATCCGCGAATGCCATGTGTCGCCCGCGATCGTGCACATGGCGCTGCTCGAATTGGAGCTGGCCGGACGTCTCGAACGGCATCCGGGCAACCGTGTCGCGCTGATCGCAGGGAGTTCCGCGGCCGCTTCGTGACCCCCGGCCGCATCTCATACCAAGGAGCGCTGATAATGACCCATAGAGATCGCGTGGGCGATCCGCCGGGCAAGAGAGGAGCCGAAGACGATGCGGGGCATCGGCAAGGCTTCTCGACGCCCCCGGCGGTTCGCCCGCGCGACCGAAGGCGGCTTCCCAAGGCTTTCGGCCAGGAGCGCGTGGCGCGGCGGTGTCGGACACCGCAAGCCGCGCGCGACGCCGCCCGAAAGCCTTGGGAAGCCGTCTCTATGGGCCATTATCAGCGCTCCTTGGTATAAACACCGAAAACAATCGCGCGGCCATCCATGAACGTTGTCGTCGTCGAATCGCCTGCCAAGGCCAAGACCATCAACAAATACCTGGGCAAGGATTTCCGGGTGCTGGCCAGTTACGGCCACGTCCGCGACTTGCCGCCCAAGGACGGATCCGTCGATCCGGACCGGGATTTCGCCATGATCTGGCAAGTCGACGCCCGCGGCGAAAAGCAGCTGAAGGCGATCGCCGAGGCCCTGCACAAGGCCGAGCGCCTGTACCTGGCGACCGACCCGGACCGCGAGGGCGAGGCGATCTCCTGGCACATCGCCGAGGAGCTGGCGCGCCGCAACCTGCTGGACGGCGTCGAGGTCAAGCGCGTCGTCTTCAACGAGATTACCAGGCGCGCGGTGACCGAGGCCTTCGAACACCCGCGCGAACTCAACAAGGAATTGATCGAGGCCTATCTGGCGCGCCGCGCGCTCGATTACCTGGTCGGCTTCACCCTGTCGCCGGTCTTGTGGCGCAAGCTGCCGGGGAGCCGCTCGGCCGGACGCGTCCAGTCGGTCGCGCTCAGGCTGATTTGCGAGCGCGAGTCCGAGATCGAGGCGTTCCGGCCCCGGGAGTACTGGAGCGTCGAGGCCCGGCTCAGCGAATCGACTCAGGAGACGTTCACCGCCCGGCTGACTCATCTCGACGGCAACAAGCTCGGCAAGTTCGATCTCGGCGATCAGGCCGCCGCACTCGCCGCCGCCGGGCGTCTCGAGGCGGCGCGCGACTTCCTCGTCGAAACGGTCGAGCGCAAGACCACCCGGCGCCGGCCGCAACCGGCGTTCACGACCTCGACCCTGCAGCAGGAGGCCTCGCGCAAGCTCGGCTTCGGCGCGACCCATACCATGCGCGTCGCCCAGCGGCTTTACGAGGGCATCGACCTCAACGGCGAGGCCGTCGGCCTGATCACCTACATGCGCACCGACGGGGTCTACGTCGCGAGCGAGGCGATCGAGGCGGCGCGCCAAGTGATCGGCAGCCGCTTCGGCGACACCTACGTCCCGGTGGTGCCGCCGGTCTACAAGTCCCGCGCCAAGAACGCCCAGGAAGCGCACGAGGCGATCCGCCCGACCGACGTGGCCCGCGATCCGGCCCAGGTCTCCGGCCGCCTGGGCGCGGACGAGCTCAAGCTGTATCGCCTGATCTGGACCCGCATGCTGGCCAGCCAGATGGAGTCGGCGCGCCTCGCCCAAGTCGCCGTCGACATCGACGCCCTGGGCCAGGCGGCACAACTGCGCGCGACCGGCACGGTGGTGGTGTTCGATGGCTTCCTCAAGCTGTACCAGGAAGGCCGCGACGAAGGAAATGCGGCCGGCGCGGCCGGCGAGTCCGGTGGCGGCGACTCCGAGCGGCGCCTGCCGGAGCTGCTCGAGGGCGACCGCCTGAATCGGCACGCGGTGCTGCCCGAGCAGCACTTCACCCAGCCGCCTCCGCGTTACGGCGAGGCCAGCCTGGTCAAGAGGCTCGAGGAGCTGGGCATCGGCCGGCCCTCGACCTACGCCTCGATCATGCAGGTGCTGCAGGACCGCGACTACGTGCGCCTAGAGAAGCGCCGATTCCAACCGGAGGACCGTGGGCGCGTGGTCACCGCCTTCCTGAGCAGCTTCTTCGAGCGCTACGTCCAGTACAACTTCACCGCCGATCTGGAGAGCCAGCTCGACGATATCTCCGGCGGCCGCAAGGACTGGAAGGCCGTGTTGAAGCAATTCTGGGAGGCCTTCCACGAAAAAATCGAGGGCACCAAGGAGCTTTCGATCAGCAACGTCATCGATGCCTTGGACGCGGATCTCGGACCCCACTTCTTCCCGGCCGACCCGAACGATCCGGACAAGAATCCGCGCGCTTGCCCGGCCTGCGCGGACGGCCGGCTCGGATTAAAATTGGGCCGCACCGGAGGCTTCGTCGGCTGCTCGAACTATCCGGATTGCCGTTACACGCGCGCGCTCGCCGTGCCGGGCAACGGCGAGGAGGATGCGGGCGCGGCCCTGACCGGCCCGATCGAACTGGGCGCCGATCCGGAGACCGGCGAGATGGTGACCTTGCGCAAGGGGCCTTACGGGGTCTACGTGCAACTGGGCGAACCCAAGGGTCCGAAGGGCAAGGAGAAGCCGCCACGCGTCTCGTTGCCCAAGGATTTTGCGCCGGCCGAGGTGACCCTGAAGATGGCGCTCGCGCTGCTTGCGCTGCCGCGCACGGTCGGTGCGTATCCGGAGACCGGCGAGGCGATCTTGGCGGGCATCGGGCGCTACGGCCCCTACGTCAAGCACCAGTCGACCTACCGCAATATTCCGGACGGCGAGGACGTGCTGACCATCGGCCTCAACCGCGCCGTCGCCCTGATCGCCGAGGCACCGGCCCGGCGCCGCGGCGGTGCCGGCTCCGGCAAGGAGATCGGCAACCATCCCGGCGACGGCAAGCCTATCACGCAGCATTCGGGGCGTTACGGTCCCTACGTCAAGCACGGCCGCACCATCGCCTCCCTGCCCAAGGGCGAGTCCGATCAGGACCTGAGCTTCGAGCGCGCGCTCGCGCTGCTGACCGCCAAGGCGGAGAAGGACAGAGCCAAGGGCAAGGGCGGCCCCAAGGCCAAGGCGCCGAAAAAAGCCAAGAAGGCGAAACAGGCCAAGAAGGCCAAGGCGGCGAAACCCAAGAAAGCCGCAGGATAATACCAAAGGCCGAAGCGATGGCCCGCGACAAGAAACCCGATTCCCGGCCTTTCCCCAGTAAGGCGGAGGTTATCGCCTTCGTGCAGGACAGTCCGACCCTGGTCGGCAAGCGCGAAATCGCGCGCGCGTTCGGGATCAAGGGCGGCGACCGCATCGCGCTCAAGGCCCTGCTGCGGGAATTGAAGCAGGAGGGCGTGCTCGAACGCGGCCGGCGGCGCAAGATCCGCCCGCGCGGCCATCTGCCGGCGGTCGCGGTACTCGAGGTCAGCGGTATCGACGAGGACGGCGAGCTCTTGGCACGGCCGGCGGTCTGGGACGAGGACACGGCGCCGCCGACCATCTATCTGGCGCCCGAGAAGCGCAGCCGCGCCGCACTGGTGGTCGGTGACCGGGTGCTCGCCAAGCTGCGCCGGATCGAAGACGGGGCCTACGAGGCCCAGCCGATCCGCAAGATCGCCAATTTGCCGAGCCGGGTGTTGGGCCTCTACGAGATCGGCGACCAAGGCGGCCGGCTGCGGCCGACCGACAAGCGCGCCAAACACGACTATATCCTGCACGAAGCGGACGCCAAGGGCGCCAAACCCGGCGAGTTGGTGCTGGCCGAAGTGCGCCAGGGGCGGCCCCGGCTCGGCCTGCGCGAGGTCCGGGTGATCGAGCGCCTGGGCGCGGAGGGCGATACCCACACCCTCAGCCTGATCGCGATCCACGAACACGAACTGCCGGTCGAGTTCTCGCCCGAGGCGCTGGACGAGGCCGGCGCCGGGGGTCCGGCCAAGTTGGGCAAGCGGGTCGACCTGCGCGAGCTGCCGCTGGTCACCATCGACGGCGCCGATGCGCGAGACTTCGACGACGCGGTCTGGGCCGAACCCGACCCGGATGCGGGAAATCCCGGCGGCTGGCACTTGCTGGTCGCGATCGCCGACGTCGCCTGGTACGTGCGCCCGGACAGCGCGCTCGACCGCGCCGCCTTCGAGCGCGGCAACTCAGCCTACTTCCCCGACCGGGTGGTGCCGATGCTGCCCGAGGCTTTGTCGACCGGCTGGTGCTCGCTCAACCCGGACGAGGAGCGGCCCTGCCTGGCGGCCGAGTTGTGGATCGATGCACGGGGCAAACCACGCAAGCACCGCTTCCTGCGCGGGCTGATGCGATCGGCGGCGCGGCTCACCTACGAGCAGGTTCAGGCCGCGCGCGACGGCGACCGCGAGGCGGTGGC
>CAXMQD010000303.1:0-7348 GCA_964194965.1 uncultured Acidimicrobiia bacterium
TGCCAATCGCCTGGCAGGCTCAGAAACAGGCTCTCGGCTTCTAATAATCTCGATTTGGGCACTCCACTGCTACTGGGTCGCCCGCCTGTAGCGGCAAACCACCGCTGCGGGCAGGCGCTTTCTCCAGATCCACGCGGCGTCTTGATGTGGGTCCGCGACCGACAAACCAAGTTGTGTGACCTCGAAAACGGCCAGTAGAGATAATGGCGCGCCGGGGCCGCGTTCCCTGCGATAACCGGTCTCTCCCAGTCACGCCCCCCCGCCACATCCCACGCAAAAGCCCGGGAACCGCGGGGGTTTCCGGGTGATCGGCCCAAGGCCTGGTTTCGGACCGTGAGAATGCAGACTGGTTGGCTGGGGCGCAGGGATTCGAACCCCGATTACTCGGTCCAGAGCCGAGCGTAATGCCATTATACGACGCCCCAACGCGCGCGCCACGGCGTCCGGGTCCGTTTCCGGCCGGGCCACCCTGTCGCGCAGGGCCTTATGTAGTCAATGGCGCGGGTCCATTTCAACCGCTTTCGTGACCCCCCGGAAGATTGCGCCGCGGTCTCGTGCCGACCCAGGCTGGCGTGCGGACCGATATTGCGGCTAAGATATCGGCCGAAAGCCAAACGGCCCCGAACCGCCGCGGACGCAAACAGCGGTGGGAGCGGGTTGACAGGGATGGATACCGGGTGAGCAACGCCGCGCATTTTAAACAGGACCGAACCGGCAGTGGCGCGCGCGCGCGTTCCTCGGCGCGCGAGATTTACGCCGCAATCGACCTGGGCACCAACAACTGCCGCCTGCTGGTCGCGCGCCCGGCCGCCGATGGCGGCTTCCGGGTCGTCGACGCCTTCTCGCGCATCGTGCGCCTGGGGGAGGGTCTGGGCCGCAGCGGCCGCCTCTCCGAGACCGCCATGGCGCGAACGCTGGAGGCGCTCGAAATCTGCGCCGCGAAGATGCGCCGGCGCGGTGTGACCCGAATGCGGGCCGTGGCGACCGAGGCCTGCCGGCGGGCCGCGAACTGCGACGCCTTTCTCGAACGGGTTGCCGGCGAGACCGGGATCGAGCTCGAGATCATCTCCAGCAACGAAGAAGCGAACCTGGCGATTTACGGCTGTGCGCCGTTGCTCGATAGCGGCGTCTCCCATGCCCTGGTGTTCGACATCGGCGGCGGCAGCACCGAGCTCGGCTGGATGCAGGTGCCCGAAGTATCCGGCCGGTTGGGCTCGGCACGCCGGCGCGTGGAGCCGGTTCCGCGCGGCTGGCATTCGATCCCGATCGGGGTGGTGACCCTGACCGAGCGCTACGGCGGGCGAGAGGTGACGCCCGAGGTCTACGCGGCGATGGTTGCCGAGGTCGGTGCGGCGGTCGCCCCGTTCGAGGCCGAGCACAACCTGAACGCCCTGGTCGCCGAAGGCCAGCTCCAGATGCTCGGCACCTCGGGCACCGTGACCACGTTGTGCGGCGTGCACCAGGGTCTGCGCCGCTACGACCGGGCGCGGGTCGACGGCTGCTATCTGAACTTCGATCAGGCGAACACGATTAGCCGCCGCATCGCGGCCATGAGCTACGAGGAGCGCGCCGCCGATCCCTGCATCGGCCCGGAGCGCGCCGATCTGGTCATCGCCGGCTGCGCCATCCTCGAGGCGTTATGCGCCATCTGGCCGGTCGGGCGTCTGCGGGTCGCCGACCGGGGCCTGCGCGAAGGCATCCTGTTCACCCTGATCAACGGCCGCCGCGCCGACCCAGCCCCCGACGCGGTGGCGAGCCCGCCCGGCGCGGCATGAGCGGCCCGGGGCGCCGCGGCCCCGGCGGTTCCAAGAAGGGCGGCGCCAAGAAGGGCGGCTCGCCAAAGGGCCACTCCGGACGCGGCCGCAAGCCGGCCGCAAAGCTCAAAACCGCCAAGGGCCGCTCGGTTTCCTCCACGCGCTGGCTGCAACGCCAGTTGACCGATCCCTACGTCGCCGAAGCTCGCGCCCAGGGTTACCGCTCGCGTTCCGCCTTCAAGCTGGCTCAGATGGACGACAAGTTCGGGTTTCTCGAGCCTGGCGCCCGGGTCGTGGATCTGGGCGCGGCGCCGGGCGGATGGTGCCAGGTGGTGATGGAGCGCTGCGGCGATCGTGCCTCGGTGATCGCCGTCGACCTTGCCGAGATGGAGCCGCTGCCCGGTGTTGTCTGCGTGACTGGCGATTTTCACGACGCGGCGGTCCAGGCGCGGGTCGCGGCGGCGCTCGACGGCCCGGCGGAGGTGGTGCTCTCGGACCTGGCGGCACCGTCCAGTGGCCACGCCGGGACCGACCATCTGCGCATCATGGCGCTTGCCGAGGCGGCCTTCGACTTTGCCGAGGAAGTTCTCGCACCCGGCGGCGTCTTCGTGGTCAAGTTGCTTCAAGGCGGTGCCGAGGCCGGGCTGCTCGGACGGCTCAAGCGCGCATTCGCCAAAGTGCGCCACGTCAAGCCCTCGGCCAGTCGGGCCGACTCCTCCGAGCTCTACCTGGTCGCCACTGGATTCCGGGGCGGCGTTCGGGGCGAGAGTGGGGGGCGGGGTTGAGCTTGCCGTGACTGCCAAGACCGGCTCCGCTAATCCGCTTGGCACGGCGGCGGCGATGTGTATGATGCAGCGCCAATCACCGGGATGGGGTTTGGCATGGATATCCGCGAAGCGCTGACGTTCGATGACGTTCTGCTGGAACCTGCGGAATCCTCCATACTGCCACACCAAGCCAACACCACGAGCCGCGTCACCCGGACCATCGAGCTGGGCATCCCGCTGTTATCCTCGGCGATGGATACGGTCACCGAGAGCCGCATGGCCATCGTCATGGCCCAAGCCGGTGGCATGGGGGTGATCCACAAGAATTTGGACGTGCCGCGCCAAGCCGACCAGGTGCGCCTGGTCAAGAAGTTCGAAAGCGGCATGGTGGTCAATCCGGTGACCATCAATCCCGAACAGCCGCTCGCCGATGCGCGCGACCTGATGACCCGGCACAGCATCTCCGGCATTCCGGTGGTGGAGCGGGACAGCGGCAAGCTGGTCGGTATCCTGACCAACCGCGACGTGCGCTTCGCCGAGAACACCCGGCAGCCGGTCAGCGAATTGATGACCCGCGAGGGCCTGGTGACCGTGCGCGACAGCGTTGCCCCGGACGAGGCCAAGCGGCTGCTGCACCAACACCGGATCGAAAAACTGATCGTGGTCGATGGCAACTACCGCTGCATCGGTCTGGTCACGGTCAAGGACATCGAGAAGGCCCAGACCTATCCCAATGCCTGCAAGGACGATCAGGGCCGCCTGCGCGCGGCCGCGGCCACCGGGGTCGGTGACGACGGGTTGGCGCGCGCCGAGGCGCTGCTCGATGCCGGGGTCGACGTGATCGTGGTCGACACCGCGCACGGCCATTCGCGCGGCGTGCTCGATGCGGTCCGCAACATCAAGCGCCTGTCCAACAAGGCCCAGGTGGTGGGCGGCAACATTGCGACCCGCGACGGTGCCAAGGCGATGATCGACGCCGGCGCGGACGCGGTCAAGGTCGGCATCGGCCCGGGCACCATCTGCACCACGCGCATGGTGGCCGGTGTCGGGGTGCCGCAGTTGACCGCGGTGCTGGACGCGGTCTCGGCCTGCCGCGACGCGGATACGCCGGTGATCGCCGACGGCGGCATCAAGTTCTCCGGCGACCTGGCCAAGGCGGTGGCGGCCGGCGCCGACTGCGCCATGGTCGGCTCGCTTCTGGCTGGCACCGAGGAGACACCGGGCGAGGTGTTCCTGTACCAGGGCCGCTCCTACAAGGCCTACCGGGGCATGGGCTCGATCGGCGCCATGGCGCGCGGCTCGGCCGACCGCTACTTCCAGGAAGAGGTCGGCGACGAGCTCAAACTGGTGCCCGAAGGAGTCGAGGGTCGGGTGCCCTTCAAGGGACCGGCCAACACCGTGATCCATCAGTTGGTCGGTGGCTTGCGCGCGGCCATGGGTTACACCGGCAACGGCAGTATCGCGGAGATGCAGCGCAATACCCGGTTCCTCAAGATCACCGCCGCGGGCTTGCGCGAAAGCCACGTCCACGACGTTTCCGTCACCCGCGAGGCACCCAACTATCGCCCCGACATGTAGCGGGATTCGCGCCACCAGGGCGCGCGGCGCTTTTAGCGAAATTTTTGGCGAGACCCCATGACCCCCGGCGCACGCATTCAGGCCGCGATCGAGCTGTTGGACCGCATCGAAGCGGCGCCGGTTCCGGCCGAGCGCGTCGTGACCGCGTACGTTCGCGAACGGCGCTACATGGGCTCGAAAGACCGGCGCGCGGTTGGCGACCGGATCTATGCCGTCCTGCGGGCGCGGGCGCGGCTCGACTGGTGGCTGGCCCGGGTAGAGGTGGGCCGCGACGACAATGCGGCGCGGCCGCGCCGGGTTCTGCTCGCCGCGTTGGTTCTGATCGAGGGCCGCGCGGCCGCTGAGTTGGACGGATTGTTCGGCGGCGGCGCCTACGCCCCGGCGCCGCTCGACGACCCGGAGCGGGCGCTGGTCGCGGCGCTTTCGGGCCGTGACCTGGCCGATCCCGCCCAGCCGCCCTGGGTCGCGGCCGAATGTCCCGAGTGGCTGTGGCCCGAATTCGAGGCCGGTTTCGGCGCGGCGGCGGCCGACGAGCTGGTGGGGATGATCGCTTCGGCCACCCTCGACCTGCGGGTCAACAGCCTGAAAGGAGACCGGGCCGCGGCGCGGGCGGCGCTCGCCGAGGAAGGAATCGCGGCCGAGCCGACGCCGCTTTCGCCGCTCGGTCTGCGGGTTGCGGGGCGTCCGGGCCTGAGTGCCGGCGGCACCTTCGAGAGCGGCCTGATCGAGGTTCAGGACGAGGGTTCGCAACTGGTCGCGCTGCTGACCGACGCGCGCCCCGGCATGGCGGTCGCCGATTTCTGCGCCGGGGCCGGTGGCAAGACCTTGGCGCTGGCCGCCGCCATGGCGGGCGAGGGGCCCTTGAGCGCGCTCGATACCGACCAGCGGCGGCTCGATCAAGCGGTGCGGCGGATCAAGCGCGCGGGCGCGCGCAACGTCACCCGGCAGCGGCTGGTCGGCGGGGATTGGTTGGCGCATCGGGCCGGGGTGTTCGCGCGGGTGCTAGTGGACGCGCCCTGTTCGGGGACCGGCGCCTGGCGCCGCCAGCCGGACGCGCGCTGGCGCCTGAGCCCGGAGAAGCTCGAAGGTTACCGGGAGACCCAGGCGCGCATCCTGTCCCAGGCGGCACCCACGGTGGCCGGCGGCGGGCGCCTGGTCTATGCGACATGTTCGCTGTTGCCGAGCGAGAACGAGGCCCAGGTCGCGGCCTTCCTCGACGCGCGCCCGGACTTTACCCTGCTGCCGATGGAAGATGTCTGGGCCGAGACCATCGTGCCGCTCGGCGGGCCGACCGCGCCGGTGCCGACGCCGTTTTCCGGCCGATTCCTGCAACTTACGCCAGCACGCCACGGCTGCGACGGTTTTTTCGCCGCCGCCTTCGAGCGGCGCAAGCGGGCGTGACCGCGGCAATTACCCTGCGCCCGGCGCGCCCGGGCGACGCCGCGGCGATCGCCAAGATCCACGTCGAGACCTGGCGCGCGACCTATGCCGGCATCGTGCCTGACGCCTACTTGGTATCCATGACCGAGTCCAAACAGGCGCTGCAGTGGAACAATATGATCCGCCGCGCGGTTGCGCCCGAGGCGGTGCTGGCCGCCGAATCGGCCGACGTGCCGGGCGGCCGCATCGTCGGCTTCGGCAGTTGTGGGCGCACGCGCGGCCAGGGCGCGACAGGCCCCGGGAGTGGAGAGATCTTCACGCTATACGTCACGCCGGACTGGCAGGGCCGGGGTATCGGCCGGCTGCTGCTGGAAGGGTTGCTGGTGCGGCTGCACGGGAGCGGCCTGAGCGAGGCGGTGCTCTGGGTGCTGAGCGACAATCCGGCGCGTTTCTTCTACGAGGGGCTCGGCGGGCACCGGGTTGCCGAGCGCAAGGAGCGTTTCGCCGGCGTCGAGCTCGACGAGGCCGCCTATGCCTGGCGCGATCTCGGCGCCTGGCTCGCCGCGCGGCGCGGGGGTGACCGGGCGTAGCTTTCGCGTCGGCAGGGCAACGATGGTCCACGGCTCGGGCGGTGTCCCGATCTGAAGCTTTACGTACTGAAATTTCAAACCGGTCTCGCATGTCGGTTATTTGGGGAACTGCGGAAGTCCGCGGGGACACCGCCGAACAGCCGTTCTCAGCCACCAGCGGACTCTACACCAGGTCGACCAGACTGACCGATCCGAGGCGAGGCATCGGCCAATCTATTTTGCGCCTGGCTACCGATTTGCAACGGCTGGTCGGCGTGGGTCGCAAGTTGTAGCATTATACGGCATCTCATCGGCGTCACTGACGGCAGACCCGGCTCGTTGAACTCGAATCGGCTGACCTGAAACGGAGGCGGCATTCATGCGCCGAGCCAAAATAATCGCCCTGTGGACGCTGGGAGTCTTCCTGCTGTCGATACTGGGCGCCGTGATCTTTCTTGCCACGGCGGGCGATGATTTCTACCGCTGGGCGATGCAGCAAGCGATCGAGGGAAGACTAGACCGCGAGGTCCGTGTGGACGGATCCTTCTCCTTCGACGTTGGGCTGGAGCCCGCTCTGATTGTCACCGACGTCTCGATTGAGAACGCGCCCTGGGCCGACAAGAAACAGTTGGCTCGGGCAGGGCGAGTCGAGGTCCAGATCGCGCTTAAGGAGCTGTTCTCCGGCATCATTCTGATCCCCCGGTTGGTTGTCTCGGATCTCGATCTCGACCTGGAGACATCTGCTGACGGAGAAAACAATTGGGAGTTCTCGGCCGCAAGCGGCGAGAAAGACATTAAGCCGGCGCAAAGGCGGTTGATCTACCCACTATTCGACTTCATCTCTCTGAAGGATATTGACGTCACGTATGAGGATCGCCAAAGCGGCCGCGACACGGAAATCTTGTTCGACTTCCTGCGCTCAGAGCAGCTCGCCGGCGGTGCGAGTTATGAAATTCGGGGAGAAGGCCGTTTCAATCGGCACAGCTTCAAGATCACGGGTCGGCTCGGGTCGATCGAAGAGGCGTTGTCGGCCACGGCGCCTTATCCCCTGGCGCTCATGCTGCAATCATCGAGCTTGGTCATAGACCTCAAAGGTACGGTGGAGAATCTCCGCGAGGCGAAAGGTTTCGATGCGACCCTTGTTTTGCGGACACCGTCGATCAAAGAGGCGTCGAAAATCTTGGAAATTGAGGTGCCATTGACCGGGATCGGCGAGGCCTCTGCTCGCCTGCGCGGCAATCTGGAATCCCTCGCCGTCGAAGATATCGTCGTAGAAGTCATCGAGCGGTCCGGGCAAGAG
>CAXMQD010000304.1:0-4082 GCA_964194965.1 uncultured Acidimicrobiia bacterium
CCGACGGCGAAGAATGTTTTTTTCGCCTTCGGCCACGGCCACACCGGTCTTACCGCGGCACCCATGACCGCGCGCATCGTCGCCGGCATGATCGCGGGCGCGCCGCTCAACCTGGATGTCCGGCCTTACCGGGCCACGCGATTCTAAGGCGCGATCGCATCGAATCGTATCGATTTGAAGCGTGATTCGCCCTCTAACTCATGAAGTTAGGAGCTTTGGCGTTAGGGGTTTCTGGCGTATCATGGCGCCCCATCAGGCCATAATTCGGATGATGCCGAGATGAGCGAGACCAGGCGGCCGGCCAAGCATATCGTGCTGACTTCCCATCCCCGCGATGGCGAGAATCGCCTGCCGATCGCCTGGGGCGCGGCCGATGCGCGCGCGCGCGGACCGGTGGTCGGCAGCCTGACCGACCCGGGCCAGCGCAACGTGATCGGGGCGCATTCGGGTTCCTACGCGCTGTACCGGGCGCTGGCGATCGCGGCGGGCAGTCTGTCGCCGCTGCACAAACCGGACCTGACCGACACCGCCCCGCCCGTAAAGTTGGGGCCTCATCCCCAGTGGTCGAACCCGGAGAAGATCGTCTCCCTCGATCCCTTCGGCCATCTGGCCGGCGAGGTGTTCAAGGACCTGATTGCCGACGGCATCGACATCCGGCCGACCATCGCGGTCGCCAAGGCGCGGCTCACGGTGCCCGAATTCAAGGAGGAGATGCGTGTCGGCCGTCTGGTGCCGGACGGCACGATCGTATTGGAGAGCGGCGAGATCAACTGTACCAAAGTGGCGATCGAGCCGGTCTGGTACCTGCCTGGCGTGGCCCAACGCTGCGGGATCGCCGAGCAGGATCTCAGGCGCGCGCTGTTCGAGCACACCGGCGGCATGTTCTCGGATCTAGTCACACGGCCGGACCTGCAGGTCTTCCTGCCGCCGATCGGCGGTGTCACCGCCTATATCTTCGGCGAGGTCTCCGCGATCGCCGACCCGGCCCGCAAGCTGGCCTGCCGAGTTCACGACGAATGCAACGGCTCGGACGTCTTCGGCTCCGACATCTGCACCTGCCGGCCCTACCTGGTCCACGGCATCGACATCTGCGCGCGCGCGGCCCAGGAGGGCGGGGCCGGGCTGATCGTCTATAACCGCAAGGAGGGCCGGGCGCTCGGCGAGGTCACCAAGTTCCTGGTCTACAACGCCCGCAAGCGCCAGGCCGGTGGCGACACCGCGGACGCCTACTTCGAACGCACCGAATGCGTGGCCGGGGTCCAGGACGTACGCTTCCAGGAGCTGATGCCCGACACCCTGCACTGGCTCGGCGTCACCCGCATCGACCGTTTCGTGTCCATGAGCAACATGAAGCACGATGCGCTGGTGCGCCAAGGTATCGAGATCGTCGAGCGCGTGCCGATCCCCGACGCGTTGATTCCCGAGGACGCCCGGGTCGAGATGGAGGCCAAGAAGGCGGCCGGCTATTTCACCGAGGAGCCCCAGCCCGACGCGGCCAGCCTGGCTGAGACCAAGGGACGCGGCCTACCGGAATATTGAGAGTGGTGAACCTGAGTGATCCCGAGGCCGCGATCGCCTGGCTGCGTTCTCCGGCGGCGATTCGCGAACGCTGCGCCCTGGTGTTGGCCGCCGCGCGGGACGATCAGCTGGACCACTTCGCGCTGCGTTCGGAGTACCTCGAGCCGACGGCCGCCTATGTCGCCGAGACCATCGTCGCCAATTATCCGGACCTCGTCGTGCCCACGCACAGCCGCTGGCGCCACTTCGCGGTCGGCGGACGGGACCGCTGGGCCGGGCTGGCGGCACGGCTGGACGGGGCTCCGCGCGAGGAGGTGGCACGCGTCCGCTTCGACCTGGCGGTCACTTCGGTGCTGCTCGACGCGGGCGCCGGCGCCGACTGGCGCTACCGGGAGCCGGCGAGCGGCGAAATCCATGCGCGCTCGGAGGGGCTCGCGGTGGCGAGCTTCGACCTGTTTTCCAGTGGGATGTTTTCCGCCGATCCGGCGCGGCCGTTGCGCGCCGACGCCGCCGGGCTGGCCGGGGTGACCGAAGCGCGCCTGGCCGAAGCTTTTCAGGCCGGGCCGGACAATCCCCTGGTCGGGCTCGAAGGTCGCGCGGCGTTGTTGCGCGATCTCGGCGCAGCGCTCGAAGCGGCGCCGTCGTTGTTCGGAGGCGAAGCACCGCGGGTCGGCGCGCTGTTCGACTATCTAATCCAAGACGCGGGTCCCGACGGCGTCGGTGCCGCGGCGATCCTGGACGCCGTGCTCGTGGGCCTGGGGCCGATCTGGCCGGGGCGGATCGCCTTGGGCGGGGTGAATTTGGGCGATGTCTGGCGCCATCCGGCGGTCGCCACCGGCGACCGGACCGGCGATCCGATCGGCGATCTGACTGGCGGCCTGGTGCCGTTTCACAAGCTGTCGCAATGGCTCAGCTATTCCCTGATCGAGCCGCTCGAGGACGCCGGGTTCGCGGTGACCGGGGTCGCGGCTCTGACCGGCCTGCCGGAGTATCGCAACGGCGGCCTGCTGGTCGATCTCGGCGTGCTTGCGCCCCGGCACCCGCGAGTGCTCGGCGAAACCCACGAGGCCGGCTCCGAAGTGGTGGTCGAGTGGCGCGCCCTGACGGTCGCGTTGCTCGACGAGCTGGCGCCGCTGGTGCGCGCGCGCCTGGGCAAGAGCGAGGCCGAATGGCCGCTGTCCAAGGTGCTCGAAGGCGGTACTTGGAGCGCCGGACGCCGGATCGCCCGCGAGCGCCGTCCCGGCGGCGGCCCGCCGATCTCGGTGGCGAGCGACGGCACGGTGTTCTAGAGTTGCATCGAAATCAGCCGCGCCGGGATTCAGGCGCAGAAATAGGGGCAGGGGGGGCGTTTGATGTCCGAGAATGTGACCGTCGTCGACCATCCGCTGGTGCAGCATAAGCTCGCACTGATGCGGCGCAAGGAAACCCGCACCGCGGAGTTCCGGCAGTTGCTGCGCGAGATCGCGCTGTTGCTCGGCTACGAAGTGACCCGCGACCTGCCGCTCACCACGGCCGAGATCGAGACCCCGCTGACCAAGATGACCGCGCCCCGGCTCAAGGGCAAGAAGATGGTCCTGATCTCGATCCTGCGCGCGGGCAACGGCTTGCTCGAAGGCATGCTCGACCTGATCCCGTCGGCGCGGGTCGGGCACGTCGGCCTATACCGCGATCCCAAGACTCTGGTCGCGGTGGAATATTACTTCAAGGTCCCGCGCGATTTGAGCGACCGCCTGGTGATCGCGGTTGACCCGATGTTGGCGACCAGCAACTCGGCGGTCGCCGCGATCGACCGGATCAAGGAGGAAGGTGCGACCAACATCAAGTTCGTCTGCCTGCTGGCCGCGCCCGAGGGCATCCAGGCGTTCGGCGAGGCCCATCCGGACGTGCACGTCTATACCGCCGCGATCGACGAACGGCTAAACGACCATGGCTACATCGTGCCCGGTCTCGGCGACGCCGGCGACCGCCTCTACGGCACCAAGTAACCGCGGGTGTGAGATCGAACGGCGCAGCGGGGAAAAAACCATGCCGATCATCGAGCCGACCGAGGAACATTTGCGCTTGATTCGCCGCGCCTACGCGGAGGCCAAGGCCGGTTACGACGAAGGCGGGCTACCGATCGGTTCGATCCTGGTCGAGAACGGCGAGGTCGTGGGGGCCGGCCACAATCGGCGCATTCAGGAAGGCGACCCGATCGCCCACGGCGAGATGGACTGTTTGCGCCGCGCCGGCCGGCGGCGTCACTACAAGGCCACGACGCTCTACACCACGCTCAGCCCCTGCATGATGTGCGCCGGAACCATCGTCCAATTCGGCATCCCGCGAGTCATCGTCGGCGAAGACCGGAACTTCGAGGGCAACATCGGGTTCCTCGCGGAGCGGGGCGTCGAGGTCGCACTCCTGCAGGACCCGGACTGTATTGAATTGATGGGCCGCTTCATCCGCGAGCAGCCGGCGATCTGGAACGAAGATATCGCCGAGGACGATTAGAAACTCAGTCGCCGGCCAGGATCGCTAGCGCTTCGGCGTGGCGCGCGGGATCGCCGGCGGCGAGGATCCGATCG
>CAXMQD010000305.1:0-1622 GCA_964194965.1 uncultured Acidimicrobiia bacterium
CTTGCCGCCCTCGGCGCCGATGAAGGACTCGACGCAGAGAGCGTCATGCCCGGCGCTCAGGCAATGGGTTCGAACCGCTGCCGGCTGGGGTCGTAGACGTGCAACGTGCAAGAGCGGATGTCGATATACCAGCCGTGCAGGCGCAGCCGCCCATTGCCGACGCGCTGCTGAATGGAAGGGAAGGTCATCAGATTTTCGAGCGAAACAAGCACCGCGCTTTGCTCGCAGGCCCGGGCCTTTTCGTCCTCGGAGGCGTGGGGCATGGTGCCTTGGATTCGAAGGTAGGCGGATCGGACGAGGCTCATCCAAGGCAGCAGGAATTGGTTTCCGTCGCTGCCCTCGCCCGGTTCCTCGAACATGGAACGAATGCCGCCGCAGTGGGCGTGGCCCAACACGATGAAGTGGCCGACCTCCAGATGCTGGACCGCATACTCGAGCGCGGCGCTGGTACCGTGATATTGGCCATCCCGCTCGTGGGGCGGCACCAGGTTGGCGACGTTGCGGACAATGAACATGTCGCCAGGATCGGCCTGCAGCAGCGTGGCCGGGTCGACCCGGGAATCGGAACAGGCGATGAGGGCCACCTTGGGTTTCTGACCCTGGTCCACAAGGGTTTCATAGGTGGCGCGATTTTCCCGGAAACCATCGTCGCGGAAATCCTTGAATCCGGCAGTGAGCTTGGCGATGGGATCCATGGACCCGTAATTCTTCAAATGACGCCTAGTGTCGGCCCCGATGGTAGTCGAACCGGCTTGCGCGGGAAACCATGAACCGTCCTCTTGGCGGTGTGGCAAAAATAGTGCGGCCTAAATCCAATCCTCTTCCATCGGGTATCCGGAGAGGCGTTCGGCGCCGGCTTCCGTGATCAGCACTTGTTCCTCCAACTTCACGCCCTCCTTGCCGCCCTCGGCGCCGATGAAGGACTCGACGCAGAGTGTCATGCGCGGCGCGATCAGGCCGTCGTAGCCCCTGGCCGGGAAGTCGGGCCAGTGCTTGATGCCCGGGTATTCGTCGGCCAGGCCGACGCCGTGGATCAGGCTGCCGTAGCGGTTGGAGAGGAACTCTTCCGGGATCGGCCAGGCGGCCTCGGAGACCTCGCGGAACGACATGCCGGGTTTGAGCATGCCGATGTTGTGCTGGATCTGAGCGTGGGCGGCGGCGTAGAGCCGGCGCTGCGCGTCGTTGGGCTTGCCGCCGCAGATCCAGGCGCGGGAGATGTCGGCGCAGTACCCGTAGGGGCCGATCAGGTCGGTGTCGAAGCTGACCAGGTCGCCTTTTTCTATAGCGCGCATGGAGCACTCGCGGAACCAGGGGTTGGTGCGCGGCCCCGAGGACAGCAGCCGGGTTTCGATCCACTCACCGCCCAGGCGAATATTGGTCTCGTGCAGCTTGGCCCAGAGCGCGTTCTCGGTGATGCCGGGTTCGAGCGCCGCGTGCATCGCGCGCATGCCGGCCTCGCAGACCGCAATTGCCGCGCGTATCAGATCCAACTCCTCCGCCGATTTGATCGCGCGGGCGTCCTCGGCGACCGGTTCGCCCGCCATCACCTCCAGGCCTCGGGCGCGCAGCGCGTCGACGCCGAGGTGGGACAGCCGGTCGATCGCGAGCCGACGGTTGCCGCC
>CAXMQD010000306.1:0-6496 GCA_964194965.1 uncultured Acidimicrobiia bacterium
GTGGTGCCGCTGGTGCTCGAGGCGCGCGGTCTCGACGTGACCCCGGGCCTGATCGCCAAGCTCGCCGCCGCCGGAGATCTTGAGGGCGTGGCCGCGCTCGAAGTGATCTACCAGGATGAGATCGCCCACGTCGCCGCCGGCAAGCGCTGGTTCGACTGGCTCTGCGCGTGCCGCGGCCTGGCCCCGGAGGCGGCCTGGCGCGATCTGGTGGCGCGCCACTTCAAGGGCGCCATCAAGCCGCCGTTCAACACCGAGGCCCGCCTCGCGGCGGGCCTGCCGTCGTCGTTTTATCAAGCGATGGCGCGGGAGGCGCCCGGCGGCTAGAGCATTATCCGACCTTACGGGGTCATTTGATGGGCCAGAGCGGCTCATTCGGTCAGGCGCGGCGCGCGGCGCGATGTCGGACATCGGGCAAGCACCGCAACGCAGCCGATGAGCCGCTCTGGCCCCCCAGTTCGAACTTGGCCGAAGGCCGGGTTATTTTGTCCCGTGGCCGCGTCGCGCTTCTCATCCGATGACCCACATCGCATTTCGAAGCGCTCCTAACCACGGGACAAAATAACCCGGTCAAATGACCCTGTAAGGTCGGATAATGCTCTAGCGCTCCTCCGCCGCCGATTCCGCCGCGGCGCCGGAATCGCGGTCCAACCGGTGGGCCAGCGACGCTTCGAGAAATGCGTCGATGTCTCCGTCCAGCACCGCCTGGACGTTGCCGGTCTCCGCGCCGGTCCTGAGGTCCTTGACCATCTGGTAGGGCTGCAGCACGTAGGAGCGGATCTGGTGGCCCCAGCCGATATCGGATTTGGCCGCCGCCTCGGCCTGGGCCACCTCCTCGCGCTTGCGGAGCTCGGCTTCGTAGAGCCGGGCTCGCAGCATCTTCATGGCCTCGGCCCGATTCTTGTGCTGCGACCGGTCGTTCTGACACTGCACCACGATGCCGCTCGGCAAGTGGGTCATGCGGACCGCGCTGTCGGTCTTGTTGACGTGCTGACCGCCGGCGCCCGATGCCCGGTAGGTGTCGACCCTGAGGTCCTTGTCCACGATCTCGATCTCGATCGCGTCGTCGACCACCGGATAGATCCAGGCGCTGGCGAAGCTGGTGTGGCGCCGGGATTGGGAATCGAAGGGCGAGATGCGCACCAGGCGGTGCACGCCGGACTCGGTCTTGAGCCAGCCGTAGGCATTGTCGCCCTTGATCCGGAAAGCCGCCGACTTGAGCCCGGCCTCCTCGCCCGAGCTCTCCTCCAACCATTCGATCTTGTAGCCGTGAGCTTCGGCCCAGCGCGCATACATGCGCACCAGCATCTGCGCCCAATCCTGGGCCTCGGTGCCACCGGCACCGGCGTGGATTTCGAGGTAGCAGTCGTTGCCGTCAGCCTCCCCCGACAGCAAGCTGGCGAGCTGTTGCTTGGCGACCACGGCCTGAAGCAAGCCCAGGTCGGCCTCGGCCTCGGCGACAGTGGCGGCGTCGTCCTCGGCCGCGCCCATTTCGATCAGGGTGATCCCATCCTCCAGGCGCTGCTCGAAGCCGCGATAGCGGGAGATCGCCTGGTCGAGGCGGGTACGTTCGCGCATCAACCGCTGGGCCGCCTCCGGTTCGTCCCAGAGCCCGGGATCCTCGGCCTGTGCGTTCAAGAGCTCGAGGCGTTCAGACGCGGCCTCGGGGTCAAAGATGCCTCCTCAGCAGGGCCAACGACTGATTGATGTCGTCCACTACTGCTTGGGTTTCGGCGCGCATGGAACCTCCTCCGGGAATTCCCGGCCAATAGCGGGCGCAATTCGTTCGGGGTCTATTTAGGGACTTTGACGGTCTCAGTACAGCCCGCTGGTGCCGCCGGTCGCGGCGGCGCCGTAGGGATTGTAGCCGCCATCGATCACGGCTTGGTCGCCGCTCGGCACGGTACCGGGCTTGAAGGCCTCGAGGATGACCCGCTTGTCGCCCTTGCGCGCGACCCGGCCGGTCTCGCCGTTGACCCGGACCAGGCGGATGCCGCTCGGGATGCGGAATGGGGTCGCCCGCTGGCCCTCGAGAGCCGCGGCCATGAAGTCGCGGAACATCGGCGCCGAAACCGAGGAACCGGTCTCCCGGGCGCCGAGTGGCGTCGGCTCGTCGAAGCCGGCGAAGACCCCGACCGCCAAGTCCGGCGCGAAGCCCATGAACCAGGTGTCCGCTGACTGGTTGGTGGTGCCGGTCTTTCCGGCCAGCGGCTTGCCCACGGCCCGGACGCGCCGTCCGGTGCCGCGCTCGACCACGCCCTGCAGCATGGACACCACCTGATAGGCGCTTGCCGGGTCGGCGACCCGTTCCCGCTCGTCGGGCAGTTCCGGCGGCTCCTGGCCGTTCCAGGCCTGGTCGCGGCAGTCCTGGCAGTCGCGGTGATCGTGCCGGAAGATGGTCAGGCCATGGCGGTCCTGAATGCGGTCGATCAGCGTCGGGTCGATGCGCCGGCCACCGTTGACCAGCATGGCGTAGGCGCTGGTCAATCGCAGCAGGGTGGTTTCGCCGGCGCCGAGTGCCATGGACAGTAGCGGCGGCATGTCCTCGACGATGCCGAAGCGCCGGGCATATTCGACCACCTTCTCCATGCCGATGGTCTGGGCCAAGCGCACGGTCATCAGATTGCGCGATTTCTCGATACCCATGCGCATCGGCGTCGGGCCGTAGAACTTGCGCGAATAGTTGGCCGGCTTCCACTTGCCTTGGCCGGGGCCCTGATCGATCACGAAGGGCGCGTCGAGCACGATCGTCGCCGGCGTGAAACCACTATCCAGCGCCGCCAGATAGACGAAGGGCTTGAACGCGGACCCCGGCTGGCGTTGCGCCTGGGTGACCCGGTTGAACTGGCTTTCGGCGTAGGAGAAACCGCCGCTCATGGCCAGCACCCGGCCGGTGTGGGGATCCACGGCCACCAGCCCGCCGTTGATCCCCGGGATCTGGCGCAGGCCGTGGGCGCCCGCTTCGTAGGCCTTGCCCTCGCTATCCGCCGCGACCGGCTCGACCAGCACCACATCGCCCAGGCTCAAGACCGCGTTCGGCCGCTTCGGTCTGGCACCAACTTTCTGGCCCTCGAGCCAGGGCCGGGCCCAGCTCAACTCGGCCATCGGAATGTGTCCGGCATCGCCGCTCACGAAGCCGATCTCGGCCTTGGTTTTGTCGAGGCCGGTCACCACCGCCAAGCGCCAGGGCCCGGCGCCCTTGGGCGGCTCGACGGCGGCCAGCGCCTCGCGCCAGCCCCCGGCGTCAGCCACCCCATTTGCCGCCGCCGCTTCTTGCACCGCTCCCTCTGGCGCCGCAAAAACCGCTGCGCCCAGCGTGGCCACCGGACCGCGCCAACCGTGGCGCCGGTCGTAGGCGATCAGGCCCTCGCGCAATACCCGATCGGCAATGCGCTGGAGCCGCGGATCGAGGGTCGTGCGCACCGAGAGACCGCCCTCGTAGAGATTGGTGTCGCCATAGAGCCCAGCCAGCTCGCGCCGCACCAGCTCGACGAAATAGTCGGCCTCGACAATCTCGGTCGGATCGACCCGGTGAACCTCAAGCGGCGTGGCCCAGGCCATCTCGGCCTCGGCGAAACTGATGCGGCCGTCTTCGAGCATGCGCCCGATCACCCAGTCGCGCCGAGCCACGGCGGCCTCATGCCGTCGAATCGGATGATAGTTATTGGGCGCCTTGGGCAGCGCCGCCAGGAAGGCCGCCTCGGCCACGGTCAGCTCATCGAGTGACTTGTTGAAGTAGTTGAGCGCCGCCGCCGCCACGCCGTAGGACCCAAATCCGAGATAGATCTCGTTCAAATAAAGATCCAGGATCCGATCCTTGTCGAAGGCGTGCTCGATCCGAAAGGCCAAGATCGCCTCTTTGACCTTGCGGGTGATCGAAACCTCGTTGGTGAGCAGGAAGTTCTTGGCGACCTGCTGGGTGATGGTCGAGGCCCCGACCGGCCGCCGGCTGCGGGCGATGTTGGCGACGTTGGTCACGATCGCCCGCGCCACCGAGAGGAAATCGACGCCCGGATGGCTGTAAAAATTTTTGTCCTCGGCCGCCAAGAAGGCGTTGACCACCCGCAGGGGGATCGCCTTGACCGGCACATAGACCCGTTTCTCGGTCGCGTATTCGACCAATAACCGTCCGTCCCCGGCGTGCAGGCGCGTTACCGTGGGCGGCTCGTAGTCGGCCAGCTGGCGGTAGTCCGGCAAATCGCGGCCGTAGTGGTAGAATAGATACAGCACCCCGGCTCCGCCCAGCAGGGCAAGAAACAGCAGCGTGCCGAAAAAACTTGCGAGAAACTTCAGTTTCGCCTCCCCTCGGGCGAGCGCTCGATGGGCGCCGCGGTCCGGGCCCGGCGCGCCGGCACCATAGCCGGGAATAGATTACCTAGGGGTAACCAGTGTGCCCTCATGGCACCTAGTGTGGTGGAATTAAACCTAGCCCAAGATTGTGGCGGGGTTGTGACCGGTCCATGCTGCCGTGGGGTGTGCAACGGCTTTCGTCCCTAGATACGGTTCAAGGTGGTTTGCTGCTCGAAATAGGTCTCGATCGCCGCGGCGATCGCCCGGCTGACAACGATCCTGTGTTTCTTGGACCGCAACAGGCGTTCTTCGGCCTTATTCGACAGGTAGCCGATTTCGATTAGGATCGAGGGCACGGTGGCGGACTTGAGCACCGCGAAGCCGGCGGAGCGGTGGGTGTTTCCGAGCAGCTTGGTCACCTTGCCCATTTCGTCCACCAGGCCGTTGGCGAACTGTTTGGAAAGGTTCATGGTCTCGCGCTGGGCCAGGTCGATCAGGATCTTGCTGACGACCTCGGTCTGATCGCTCAGATTGATCCCGGCAATGATGTCGGCCTTGTTTTCCTTGGCCGCCAGCGCCGCGGCCTCGGCATCGGAGGCGGTATCCGAGAGCGTATAAACCGAAGCACCTCGAATCCTGCCGGAATCGTGGTTGTTGGCGTGCAGCGAGACAAATAGGTCACCCTCCATGCGCTCGGCGAAGCCAATCCGATCACGCAGGCGGAGAAAGATGTCCTTGTCCCGGGTCAGAACCACCCGGTAGCGCCCTCGGGCCTCGAGTTGCCGCTTCAATTCGCGGGCATAGGCCAGCGCGATTTTCTTTTCATCGACCCCGGTAAGGCTGCGCGACCCCGGATCGACACCGCCGTGGCCCGGGTCGATGACGATGGTCGGACGCTCGTCGGCCTTGGGTTTGGGCGGGGGGGCGAACGCGCTGGCCGTGGGATCCAACGGCGGATCGGAGACCATCGACCCGGCGCGCGCGGCCAGGAACCTTGCGCGGCTGACCGGTACGACGTCGACCACCAAGCGGTAGGGATAATTCCCCTCTGGCGGCAGAACGAAAACCTGGCCGACCTGGCCCGGGGCATGCAAATCAAGCACCACCCGGCTGGTCCCCGGCGCGAACAGGCCAAAGCGCATGGCGGCGATCAGGCCGCCCTTGCGATCGCCCCGACCCTCGTTCTCGCCCGAAGCCCAGCGCAATTCGGGCAGGTCGATGACGACCCGGAACGGGTCCGGCAAGGCGAAGACTCGGTAGCGCGGCGCCTCGGAAAGTTCCATCACGAATCGGGTCTTGCCCGGGTGCTCGCCGATCCGCACCTTGCTCAACGTCGGCTGGGCCTGGGCCACCGGGGCGGCCAGCACGAGGCAAATCGAAAACAGGAGCATCCGAATCATGGGCCGGATCACGGTTGGCGGGCCGAGGCCACCAGCGCGCAACAGTAAGGCGCCGGCGTCGGGCCGCAGGGAACAACTGGCGTGGCATTTATCGATTCGCCACGACATATATCTATTCCGAAGCGTTGACGCCAAGCAAGATCGACGCAGCATTGGGTATCCTTCGGAGTCCGAAAACCGCGCGGCTTGGCGATTTTCGCGGGCCGAACCACTGAAATACGCCACGGTCCGAAATCCAATCTGGCCCCGGCTCTCTGGTCCTGATAGTCTAGCCGGGTTATTTGCCCCATCCCGCTCGGTGCCGGTCCGAGACCGATCCGACGGTGTGGGTGCGTTGCGTCCGTGATCCCAACAGGATCGCGGGTGCGCGCTGACCGGGCACCGCGCCGCTATTGAGTGCGCACGGTGTCCTCCGGTAGGGTCAGCCCCAACCAGGGGGTTGCCCGGCCATTTGTTTCCCGGCCGTGCCCCACGGATATCGTGGCGAACGGCCTCTTGGGTCCAGGCGGATATTCGCGGATTGCGCGGGCGCCCAGGATCGGACGACACTGCCAATGACGACACAACCAGTTCATTTGAATTTCGCGCCGCGACCCGCCCCACGGGCAGGAGTCGCCGGACGCGCATCGGAGACAATTCTACATGGCAAAACGTATGCTGATCGATGCCAGCCACCCGGAAGAGACCCGGGTGGTCGTGCTGAGCGGAAACCGTCTCGAAGATTTCGATTACGAAACCGCTTCAAAAAAACAGCTCAAGGGCAACATCTACCTCGCGAAAATCACGCGGGTTGAGCCATCGCTTCAAGC
>CAXMQD010000307.1:0-1996 GCA_964194965.1 uncultured Acidimicrobiia bacterium
GCCGGGCAAGGTGGAGCTGGAGGGCACCGTCGTGGTCACCGAACTGAGCGGCTCGGAAAGCGTCGTGCATTTCGACATCGACGGGCAAACCTGGATTTCCCAGTCCCACGGCATCCATCCCTTCGAAATCGGGTCGGCGGCGCGCTTCAGCATGGATATCTGCCGGTCGAAGCTGTTCGACCTGGATGACAAGCTGGTCGCGGCATGACCAGAACGACGCCATGACCGCTCGCGCGCAAATCCGGAGGACCTAATGGCTAAAATCAGTCTTCAGGATCTGAGGCACAGCTACCTCGCCGTCCCCAAAGGCGACGAAGATTGGGCGCTGAAGCACATGAACGTGGAATGGTCCGATGGCGGAGCCTATGCGTTGCTCGGTCCGTCGGGCTGCGGCAAGACGACGCTGCTCAGCATCATCTCGGGCCTGCTGACGCCGACCGAAGGGCGGGTTCTGTTCGACGACGCTGAGGTAACCGACATCCCGCCGGATCGGCGCAACATCGCCCAGGTGTTCCAGTTTCCGGTCGTCTACGACACCATGACGGTTTATGACAATCTCGCCTTTCCGCTGCGCAACCGGGGCATGGCCGAGGCGGAGCTAGACAAGAAAGTCCACGAGATCGCGGCCATGCTCGACCTCGACGACACGCTGAAGAAACGGGCCTCCGGGCTCACCGCCGACGGCAAACAAAAGATCTCGCTGGGCCGCGGCCTGGTCCGCTCGGACGTCAACGCGATCTTGTTCGACGAGCCGCTGACGGTCATCGATCCGCACCTGAAATGGATTTTGCGTTCCAAGCTGAAGGAGCTGCACCAGAGCATTGGGACGACCATGATCTACGTCACCCACGATCAGACCGAAGCGCTGACCTTCGCCGATCAGGTGGTTGTCATGCACGAAGGCACCGTGGTGCAGATCGGCACGCCGGTCGATTTGTTCGAGCGGCCGAAACACACCTTCGTCGGCCACTTCATCGGCTCACCCGGTATGAACGTGCTGCCCTGCACCCTCGACGGCGAGACGCCCTATTTCGACGGGGTGCCGGTGCCGATCGAGCACCCGGCCCCCGGTAACGGCGGCGCGGAGCGACTGGAGATCGGTGTTCGGCCGGAGTTCGTCAGTTTCGCCGATACCGGGATTCCGGTCGAGATCGTCCGGCTGAGCGATGCGGGACGCTACCAGATCGTCGATGTCCGTCACGGCGAGCATGTCATCAAGCTGTTGGCGCCCGAGGGTGCGGCGTTGCCTTCGGAATCCGCCCATATCCGGTTCGACCCCGCTTACACGAGGGTCTACGCCGACGGCTGGATAATGGATTGAGACAATGACCAACAAGATAGCCTATCCCAAGGCCTGGTTGTTCGTGCTGCCGGTGGTCGCGTTGGTGGCGTTCAACGCTCTTATTCCGCTGATGACCGTGGTCAACTACTCGGTGCAGGAGACCTTCGGCAACAACGTGTTCTTCTGGGAAGGCGTCAAGTGGTTCGAGCAGGTCCTGAACTCGGAACGCTTCCACGCCTCCTTGCTGCGTCAGTTGACGTTTACCGGGATCATCCTGTCGATCGAGATTCCGCTCGGAATCGCCATCGCCCTGACCATGCCGGCCCGGGGCATCTGGGCCTCGGTGTGCCTGGTGCTGATGGCGCTGCCGCTGCTGATTCCGTGGAACGTGGGCGGCGCCATGTGGAACATCTTCGCGCTGCCCGATATCGGCCTTCTGGGCCAAATCATCAATGGCATGGGCATCGACTATAATTTCCCCCAGCAGCCGATTGCGGCCTGGTTCACGACCATCCTCATGGACGTCTGGCATTGGACCTCGTTGGTGGTTCTCCTGTCCTATGCGGGCCTGCAATCGATTCCAGACGCCTATTATCAAGCAGCCAAGATCGACGGCGCGTCCGGCTGGGCGGTGTTCCGCTATATTCAATTGCCGAAGATGAAGCGGGTGCTGACCATCGCCATCCTGCTGCGCTTCATGGACAGCTTCATGAT
>CAXMQD010000308.1:0-1676 GCA_964194965.1 uncultured Acidimicrobiia bacterium
CACCTGGCCAAAGGCGCGCGCGTAGCTCAGGGCCCGGCGCATGACTTGGGCATCGGCGATCGTCCTGAGGCCGTCGGTGAAGCCGACCGCGCCGAACTCGGCCAAGAGCCCGATCTCGGTGATCTCCTTGCCCTCGAGGTGGCGGGTCGCGGCGGCGTAGGTGTAGACCTTGACCAGCTTGGCCTCGCGCGCGCGACGCGCGACGAACTCGACCCCGGCCACGTCGTCGACTACCGGCTCGGTGTTGGGCAGTGCCGCCACCGAGGTGACGCCGCCGACCGCCGCCGCGTGTCCGGCCGAGACGATGGTTTCTTTGTGCTCCTCGCCGGGCTCGCGCAGCTGCACCCGCATGTCGATCAGCCCCGGCGCCAGGCATTGGCCGGCGCAGTCGACGACCGCAAGTCCCTGCGGCGCGCCCTCGGCCAGGACTTGCGGCCCGACCTCGGCGATGCGGCCGTCCTCGATCACCAATGCACCGGCACTGTCGAGGCCGCTGGCCGGGTCGAGCAGGCGCGCATTGACATAGGCGGTACGGTGCCGGGCCACGCGCGCCGGCGCCTTCACGGCCTCGTCCAAGGGCCCGTTCATGGCCGGGCCTCTGAACTGGCCCCGTCTAGACTGGCCCCGTCTAGACTGGCCCCGCCGCCACTTCCCGCCAGGTTGTGGCCGCGCAGGTTCTGGGTTAGGGCGTCGAGGCAGGCCATGCGCACCGCCACGCCCATTTCGACCTGCTGGCGGATCAGCGAGCGGTCGATGTCGTCGGCCAGCTCGCTGTCGATCTCGATGCCGCGGTTCATGGGTCCGGGGTGCATGATCACGGCGTCGGGCTTGGCCGCCTTCAGCTTCTCGCTATCGAGCCCGTAAAATCGGAAGTACTCGCGCGTCGACGGCACGAAGCTGCCGTGCATGCGCTCGGTCTGCAGGCGCAGCATCATCACGATATCGCAGTCTTGGAGCGCCGCGGTCATGTCGAAGAAGACCTCGACGCCCATGCGCTCGATCGCGGCCGGCAGCAGCGTCGGCGGCGCCACGACCCGGACCCGGGCGCCCATGGTCCCCAACAGATGGATGTTGGAGCGCGCTACCCGCGAATGCAGGATGTCGCCGCAGATGGCGATCCGCAGGCCCTCGAGCCGGCCGATCCGGCGCCGGATGGTGAGTGCGTCCAGCAGCGCCTGGGTCGGATGCTCGTGGGAACCGTCGCCGGCGTTGATGACCGCGCAGTTGACCTTTTCGGAGAGCAGCCTGACCGCGCCCGAATCCGGGTGGCGCACGACCAGCACGTCGGGATGCATGGCGTTGAGCGTCATCGCCGTGTCGATCAGAGTCTCGCCTTTTTTGATCGAGCTCCAGGCGATCGACATGTTGATCACGTCGGCGCCCAGGCGCTTGCCCGCCAGCTCGAAGGAGGTGCGGGTGCGGGTCGAGGACTCGAAGAACAGGTTGATGACCGTGAGCCCGCGCAGCAGCGCGGACTTCTTGTCGCTACGCCGGCTCTGCTCGACGTAGCCCTCCGCGAGGTCCAGAAGGAATGTAATTTCGTCCGCCGAAAGTCCCTCGGTACCGAGGAGGTGGCGGTGATCGAAGCCAAGATTGGCGGCGGCGAACTCGGATCCAGTCATTAAAGCGTTCTTATGACAGCGGCCGGACCCGGGCGCAAGGCAAGCCGCGCAGGT
>CAXMQD010000309.1:0-2527 GCA_964194965.1 uncultured Acidimicrobiia bacterium
GCTGCGGCGCCCTAATCTTCCCCTTCGCCCGATTCGGAGCGGGCATTCAATTTCGCCTTGTTGAACCACTTGGCAATCAACACTGCCGCGATCTCTCGCCCACCAATGCCGAAGGCGACGGCCGCCGCCACCGCGATGGTGCCGAGTAACAGGGCGAAGGCCACGGTGATGATCTCGTTGGCAAGTCCCATTTGGCGCAGGCCCATCGCAGAAGCGAGCACGATGATCGCGATGCGCGCGGCCAGCGCCAACAGCGGCGCCTGATCTATCTTGGTGGTGACAACGGCGTCGGAGGCGAGTTTCGCTAGGTAGAGCCCGATAGCGAATATGACGAGCCCGAGGATCACCTGACCCGCGAAAACGAGGAAGTTGCCAATCAGTCCGGCCAGCAGGTCGAAACCAATCAGCCGCATGGCCTCGACCACCGCGAACAACATGATAGCCACCAGAACCAAATAGCCCACCACATCCGAAGGCGTGCGCTCCCCTTCAACCGGTTTCGCGCCGAGACCCAGTTTGGAAAGGATCGAATCGAAGCCGATTCCGGCCAGCACGTTGGTGATCAGACCGGCAACGACCCGGCCCACGAAATAGGCGACGGCCAACACAAGGGCAGCCGCAAAGACGGCCGGAATGGCCGTCAGGATGGTGTTGAGCATCTCGCTTGCCGGCTGCGTGATCGCGTCCAACGCCAAGGCGTTCAAAGCGCCGATGAGAACCGGGATCAATACCAGGATATAGACGATGAGCCCCACCAAACCGGAGAGGCGCTGCTGGCCCAGGGCCTTTGACAAACCGACCTGCTCGCTCAGCTCGTCAGCGCTGATGGCAACCAGCAGATTGGTGACGATGCGCTGCAGGATGCGGGCGACCAGCCAGCCGATTAACAGGATCATGCCGGCGGCGAGAAGATTCGGCAGGTAGGTCAGGATCTCATCGACCATGCCCTGTACGGGTTCCAGCAAGCCGCCGAGGTCGAGCGCACTCAATATGGCCGGCAGGAACAGCAGGAAGGTGAGCCAATAGATTGCGTCCCCCAAGGTATGGGAAATAGACACGCCTTCTGTTTGCTGGACGCCCACCTCGGTCTCGAGCCGCTGATCCAGATTGGAGGCGCGCAAGGCGCGTCTCACGATCAGACGGAGCACGTTGGCGGCAACCCAAGCAACGACGAGCAAGATGGCGGGGCCAATCAAGCGGGGCGCATATTCGAAAACCTGGTTCAAGAACTTGGACAGTGGCTCGGTGACCGCGGTCAAGCCAAGGACCTGCAGGAATCCGACCAAAACGAACAACATGATCAGGTAGAAAACGGACCGCCGAACCCAGGTGGCAACCGATTCTTCCGTCACGCGTTGTTCTTCGCCGAACCAACCGGAGATGCGATTAGCAACGCCCGATTTCGCTACCGTTCGGTCGGCGATTCTGGAGACCAGTTGGGCGATGAACCAACCGACGATGAGGATCAACAACGCGCCAATCAGCTGCGGCACGTAACCGCCTAAGAGGCTGCTTATCTGTTCGATCATAGTTTCCCCCTCTCTTGACAAATATCAAACCCAGATCAAGGCCTTCGTCGAGTATTGCCCATTTAGTGGTCATTTTGACCGGGTTTCCCAGAAGGCCGCTCCCAATCGCCGACAATGGTAGCACAAAGGGCATCCGGCGCCGAATCCGACCCTGAGATGGCTCGATAGGCCGTGGTTCGCCCTTTATCGGACTGATTTGGCCATGAGAATCTCGGACCCGTGACCATTTCGAAGTGTGAGGGTTCACTTCGGCCTGCGCGGCACAGACCCGCCTGTCCAGCAAACTGAATGCTTCTAGGTTAAGGCTCGTCATGGCGGCAAAGGGGCCGACCGCAATGTCCGAGTTGGGTCAGGTTCGGAAGTCAGCCGAGGCCCCGGAAACGTCTGCTTTCGAGGGTGAAGCGGGCCTCAATTTCGGGCGACTGACCTTCCGATTCTAGCCAAAGTCGGACATTCGACGTCCAAGACTTGCGTCACTTGTTGTGCTACTGGGCAACGCCATAGGTTCGAAACATTTTTCGATAATCTGAAGGCGTAAGACCAGTGCGCCTTTTGAATAGGCGCCGGAAGAACCCCGGGTTCTCATAGCCGACTTCCGCGGCGATATCATCGAAAGGTGTCGTTCCCGTTTCCAGAAAGCGCTTTGCCTCCTCGATGCGCAAGTTCTGCACATAGTCCATCAATGTCGTGCCCATGGCTGCCTTGAAGCGGCGCTTCAAGGTACGCTCTGGAGCGCCTGCGTGATCAACGACGCGGGCGACCGGCCCGGCTTCCTGGAAATGCTCCCCAAGCCAATTTTCGCATTTGCGCACCATCGCGTCTGCATGGGGAACATGGCGCACCAGAGCTTCAAACGGCAATTGCCCCTCGCTGTGCCATTTCAACAGATAGACCTTTGCGATGCGCAAAGCTTCACCGGTGCTGCAATGCCTTGAGATTATGTGGATCGCCAAGTCGTGCCACGAACTGGTTCCGCCGGCCGTGACGATGCGACCGCT
>CAXMQD010000310.1:0-14327 GCA_964194965.1 uncultured Acidimicrobiia bacterium
GGTCAGCTTGAGCGCCAGCGCGACCCCCGGCTCGATCAACCCTTGCACGGCCACGGCGTCCAGGATTTCCGGAAGCCCGCGGATTCGTGCCGTGAAAACGCCCTCGGGCCGTAACCGTTGATCCAGCGTGGCGGTTCCCGATGCCTTCACATCGAGCGGACCCCAGGCGATTTCGAAGTCCTGGATTTCGACCTGGCCTCCGGTATCGCGCCAGCGGGCCAGCGCCGTGCCCGGTTCGTCCCCGGGGACGCCCCCTGGGACGCCCCCGGGGGCGAGCCCGGGGATCAGTCCGATCACGGCTGCATCGAAGGCGAGGTTTTCGATCCGCGCCCCGAAGGGGCTCCGGATGCCGTCCGGCAGGACGATGCCCCGGGTCTGGCCGCTCACCAGCAAGGTCCAGTCGTCGACGCCTTCCAGGGTCGGCGGGCGCCGGGTCAGCCGATAGCGCAGCGTCTCGGCGCTCAAGGTGCCGCCGCCCGCTTCGCTCAGCACGACGCTTTCCATCTCCACCGTCGCGGCCTCTAGCCAGCCTTCGCGGCCCAGGTGGACCAGGCCGCGCGCCGCCGCCGCGTTCAGCGTGAGGTCGCGCCGCTGGCCGCGCCACGCGGCGCTCAGGGTCTGTTCGAGCGGCAGGTCGAGGTGCAGGAGCCGTGGGTTCCAGAACGCGGCCTGGCCGGCGATCGCGCCGCCGGACCAGCGCCAGCCCTCGGGCGCGGCGATCCGCGGCTCGGAGAACGCCACCGCCAGCCGGACCGGAAAACCGCTCAGCTCCGGGCCCCGATAGTCGATCTCAAAGCCGCGCGCGCGTTGCTCCTCGGTCCAGAGGGCGATCGCCGCCTCGACTTGGTTGGCGGCCCAGAACCAATAGCCCGCAAGCCCGCCGAAGGCGAGCAAGGCGAGGCCGAGCAGCGCGCGGGTCAGGCGGCGCCGAAACATATCGCGGAAGGTCGTATTGAGGGGGTGCCCGTCATCGCGGCGATCATAGGACTCCGGATCGGTCCTGTCCCGCGCCTTGGAGCCTACTGTATCTGCGAGTAGGATGACTCATGGGCTCGCGCGCTTGGAAGCCATCGGGACGGGAACGCGCGCCGCGGCCGTGGAGGCCGGGGCGGTGAGCGCGCGCGTGCCGGCCCCCAAGCTCCTGCGCCCGCCGCCGGGTGAGGACTTCTGGGTGTTTGGCTACGGCTCGCTGATGTGGCATCCGGGTTTCCCGCATCTTGAGGTGCGTCCGGCGCACCTCTACGGATATCACCGCCATTTCTGCGTCTTCTCCCACCTCTATCGCGGCACCAAGAAGCGCCCCGGGCTGGTGCTCGGCCTCGACCGGGGCGGTTCCTGTCATGGTCTGGCCTACCGGGTGCCGGCGGCGGAGTCCGAAGAGGTGGTGGCCTATCTGCGCGAACGCGAGATGGTGACCGAGGTCTACGATCCGCGCTGGCTGCACCTACGCACGCGCGCGGGTCCGGTCACGGCCGCCGCCTTCGTGGTCGACCGCGGCCACAAGCAGTACGCCGGCCGCCTGCCGCTCGAGCGGGTCGCCGACATGATCGCTCAGGGCGCGGGCAATCGCGGTTCCTGTCTGCAATATCTGGAGAACACGGTGCGTCACCTGGAAGCGCTGGGTCTCAGCGATCCGACCCTGAAGCGGCTATTGCACCTGGTGCGCGCGCGCCGGGAGGGCGCCGGTCAGACGCACTTGGAATGGCCGCAGGAGGTGCAGAGGTCGCAGCCCTCCTGATGGATTAGGCTGGCCGCGCCGCACTTCGGGCACTGGCGCAGCGCGCCGTGGGGTGGCTCGCCCCCAGGGGAGCCTGCCTCTAGACCCGCGACTTTCACCGATTTTTCGGCTTCGTCCTCGCCTTCGCCGGGCGGCTTCAGGAAACCGGTGTCGATCATGTGGCGTTCGATCACCGCGCCGATGGCGGCCAACAGCGAGGGCACGTACTTGCGCTCGAGCCAGGCGCCACCGCGCGGGTCGAACACCGCCTTGAGCTCCTCGACCACGAAGGAGACGTCGCCGCCGCGCCGGAACACGGCGCTGATCATGCGCGTCAGCGCCAGCGTCCAGGCGTAGTGCTCCATGTTCTTGGAGTTGATGAAAATCTCGAACGGCCGCCGCCGGCCGTCCTGCACCACGTCGTTGATGGTGATGTAGATGGCGTGGTCGCTCTCCGGCCAGCGCAGCTTGTAGGTGCGGCCGGGCAGGGCCGCCGGTCGGGCCAGCGGCTCGGTCATGTAGACCACTTCCGCCGGGGACAGCGCGGCATCGGCCGGGGGTTCGGGCGCCGCCCCGCTTTCAGCCTCGGTCCCACTTGGCGCAATCCCACCTGGCGCGGTTCCGCTGAGGGTGATCTCGCCGGTCCCGGAGCCCTGGGCGCCCACGGGATGGCCGGAGCTCTCGATCACCGCGCCGGTGACCGGGTTGGGCCGGTAGGTGGTGCAGCCCTTGCAGCCCAGGTCGTAAGCCTGGCCGTAGATGTCGACGAAGGCCTCGAGGGAGATGTCCTCGGGCAGGTTGATGGTCTTGGAGACGGCGCTGTCTATGTACTTCTGGACCGCCGCCTGCATCACCACGTGGGCCGAGGGCTCGAGCGTCTGGGCATCCACGAAAGCGGGCGTCAGGGCGGCGTCCTCGCCCTTCAGCCGCCGGAACAGGCGATAGGCATAGTCGGCGATTTCCTCCGGCCGGCGCGTGCCGTCGGGCTGCAGCACCTGGCGGGTGTGGGTGAAGCTGAATACCGGCTCGAGCCCGGAGGAGACGTTGTCCGCCAGAAGCGAGATCGTTCCGGTGGGCGCGACCGAGGTGACCAGGGCGTTGCGGATGCCGTGTTCGGCGATGGCCGCCTTCACCTCGGCGTCCAGCCCCTGAACCGTTTCGCTCTCGAGGTAGGCGTCGCGGTCGAACAGCGGGAAGGCGCCCTTTTCCTTGGCGAGTTCGACCGACGCCAAGTAGGCGCGGCGGCGCAGCGCCGCCATCCAGCGTTCGGTCAACTCGACCGCATCGGCCTCGCCGTAGCGCGCCCCGCACATGATCAGGGCATCCGCCAGTCCGGTGATGCCGAGCCCGATGCGCCGCTTGGCCTGGGCCTCGTGTTGCTGTTGGGGCAGCGGGAAGTTCGCGGCGTCGATGGCATTGTCGAGCATGCGTACCGCCGGCGGGATCAATTCCTCCAGGCGATTCAGGTCGAGCGCGGCGTCCTTCTCGAACGGTCGCTCGACCAAGCGCGCCAGGTTGATCGAACCGAGCAGGCAAGCGCCATAAGGCGGCAGCGGTTGCTCGCCGCAATTGTGTACATAGAGTCCATTGGCGTCGAAGGCATTGACTCCCGGCACCCGCAGATCGAAAACCTGTTCGACGCCGTCGGAATCGACTGACTCCACGGTGGCGACGAAACGCGCACGGTTCGGGGCACGCTTGTAGGATGCGATTGCGGCATCGAGCCGCCCCGCCTTCGTGCTATCCGCGAGGCCCACCGCCTCGGCATAACGGATCAGGCTCTCGCCGCTGACAATCAACTCGTGCTGCGCGGCGCAGAGATACTCCTTGGTGCCGCCTTTACCGTCGGGCAGTGCCCGCGGACCCGCGAGGCGGCGGTTGCGGTAGATGCGGGAGGTGATGCCGAGGCGCAGCAGCATGCGCTGAACCGCCTCCAGGTTTTCGACGTTGCTCTGAGCCAAGCGCAGGCTGACACCCTTGCGCTGGTCGCCCTGCACCGAGCCGTCGGCGTCGAACAAGCCGCGCAGGAAGGCACGGTAAAAATCGCTGGACGTCCTTTCGATTCCAGGCGTGACGATCTTGCTGCCGGGCCGAAGGCCGAGCGCGTTGGCCAGGTCCTTGACCGCGGCGAGCGCGAGCCGCATTTCGCCGCGTCCCCGCACCTCCATCCAACCGGCGAAGTCGGCGCGATGCGGCAAATTGCGAGCCGCTTTCAGGGCCCGATCCATCATCGACAGGACACCCGGTTGCGCGACCTCGCCGCCCGCGACCATGCGCCCAGGCCAGGCCGAAAGCACCGCCTTGTCTTGATTCAAGGTGCCGTCGCCGACCAATAGGCCGATTAAATATCCCTCATCCTCGCCGTGCGGCCCGGGCCAGGTTGCGCCAGCGCCGTGGTCGTGCAGCAACACCTGGTCGCCCGGCGTCAGATCGCGCACCGCGGTCCAGTCGGTTTCGAGACCGGAGCGCATTATCCGCCGGACCCGCCGGATCCGATGGTCCCCGGTCAGGCGCAGGCTCGGGCCCTCGCGGGTCGCCAACCGTAGCACCGGTTTGGTGCCGGTTGCGAAAAAGCCTTCGGGCCCCGACGCGTGGGGCCGACCATCGACCATAACCGCGACCCGCTTGCCTAGAAGATCGCGAACCTGGCGTGGACCTTCGGCGGTATGGACCCAGGCGTCGCCGGTCACGCAAGGATTCGTGGCGTGGATTTCCTCGCAATAGCGCAGGTTATTGCGTTGGTTGATGCGGTCGATGAAGACCACGCCGGGCTCGGCGTAGGCATAGGTCGCGCGCATGATCTTGTCCTACAGCGCGCGCGCTTGCACGACCCGGTAGGTGGTGCCGCCGAAGCCGAGCTCCCAGGGCGCGTCGGCTCGCACCGCTTGCACGAAGGCGTCGGTGACCAGAACCGAGAGGTTGAACATGCGCAGGCGGCCGGGTTCCTGCTTGGCCTCGATGAAGGCCTCGATGTCCGGGTGGTCGCAGCGCAGCGTGGCCATCATGGCGCCGCGCCGGTAACCGGCGCTCATGACCGTGCGGCACATGGCGTCCCAGACGTCCATGAAAGTGAGCGGGCCCGAGGCGTCGGCGCCGACGCCCGCGACCGGCGCGCCCTTGGGCCGGAGCGTCGAGAAGTCGTAACCGATGCCGCCGCCCTGCTGCAGGGTCAGCGCGGCCTCCTTGAGGCCCTCGAATATTCCCGCCATGTCGTCGGGAACCGTACCCATGACGAAGCAGTTGAACAGGGTGACATTGCGCCCGGTCCCGGCGCCGGCCAGGATGCGTCCGGCCGGCATGAAGGCGAAATCTTCCAAGGCGTTGAAAAATCGGGTTTCCCACGCCTCGGCCTGGGATTCAGGGCGGGCCAGGGCGTGCGCGACCCGGCGCCAGGAATCCTCGATGGTTTTGTCCACAGGGTCGCCGGTGGCGGTCTTGAACCGGTACTTCATGTCCCAAATTTGCTGGGAAATGCTTGAAACCGGCGTCATCGAATAGTGGCTCCCAACGGTTTCGGAACTTCCGGCCGTGGGTGGCCGGAAAGGCGTGTAATCCCTAGTTTTTGGCTGCTATTGCGTAGGATATGGGGACCGGGCGACGGGGTCAAGAAAACGTTCTTGGTTTGTTTCGATCTGCCGGACAAGATACGGGCCGTCGGCCGCGACCGCCCGCTCGCCTTGACCGGTCCCCGGCGCCGCGGGCTGAAAACCACTCACAGTGTTATCCACAAGACCCGCGGAGCCCCGCCACCAAAAGCCCGATGACGCTTCTGCTCAGACGTCGGCGCTGGCTTCGGCAGCCAGATCCACGCTCGCGGATTCGATCCTTTGCTGCAGCACCTCCAGAAATTCCCGGCGCCGCAGGCCCGGAGGGATCGGTTCGAGAAATTCGAGCACGATCCGGCCAGGCTTCTTCAGGAATGTCCGGCGGCCCCAGAACAGGCCCGAGTTGAGAGCGACCGGCACCACCGGAACCTTGAGCTGGGTATAGAGCGCCGCCACGCCGGGGTGGTAGGGCACCCGCGCGCCGACCGCGACCCGTGTGCCCTCGGGGAAGATAACGATGTGGCGGCCCTCCGAGATCGTGCGCCGCGCCGCGGCAATCATGCGTTTGAGGGCCGCCGCGCCGCCCTTGCGGTCGATAGGGATGCCGCCCGCGCGCAATAGGTACCAACCGAACACCGGGACCCACAGCAACTCGCGCTTTAGGATATGGCCGGGCCGCTTGATGAGCAGGGCAAAGATCATTGTGTCCCAAGCGGACTGGTGCTTCGCGGCGATGATACAGGGCCCCCGCGGCATCCGGTCCCAGCCCCGAATTTCGTATCGCAGGCCGCAGACGAATGCGAGTAGCGCGAAATTGCCTCGGACCCAGGTCCGGTGCACCCAGGTGACCGCGCCCGGCGGCAACAAGATCGACGGCAGGCAAGTGACCTGCAGGACCGTGGACCATATGCAGAACAAGACGTTGAACGTCAGCGAGCGCAGCGCCAGCATCACGTTTGGCCATCGAACAGGCCGCGCGCGCGCGCGACCAGATACTTGCTGTACTCGCTGACGATCAGGCTGGCGCTGCCCGGCCAGGGCCACCAGCCGCGCTGTTTGACGGGTTCGGGAAACACCGGGTGAGGCACGATTTCAGCGTTCGGCAGAACTCGACGGAATTCGAGCAGGCTGCGCGGCATGTGATAGGCGGCGGTGACCAGGCGCAGGGAATGCAGGCCCTGCTCGCGCATCCAGCCGGCGGTCTCGCGCGCGTTGCCCTGGGTCGAATCGGCCTCGTAGCCGAGCGCCACGCAGCATTGGAGATTGCCCGGCGACTGCCGCGACACGCGTAGCAGTTCCTGCACATCGACGCCGCGATAGACGCCGGATATGAAGAGTTTATCGGCGCGTTTTTTTGCCAGAAGCTGGAGTCCCTTATGCACGCGGCCGCGGCCCCCGGTGAGCACGACGATGGCGTCGGTGACACGTTCGGGCTCAGCCACCGAATCAGGCAGGGCGGTGACGAACCACAACAGCCCGATCAGCCAGGCGGTGGCGAAGATACCCGCGATGCCAGCCAGGCGCCTAATCCAGCGATGGCCCCGGTGGTGCGCGAAGTAGGCCCTTTTGTGCGTCATGGCGCACCGTTAAGGCATGCGGCCGAGATTGCCCAGGACCGTAAAGCGTGCGGTCAACATGGCGACCACGGAGATGGCGAGCGGCAGCGCCACGAGCGCCGCCCATTCGATTGGCGATAGCGTCAGCTCGGGCAGCAGCGTCGACTCCAGCCGCTCGAACAGGCGCGCGATCAAGGCGACGGTGGCGATGGCGAGCAACAGGCCGAATGCGCCGCCGCGCAAGGCGAGTTTGAGCGCGTGGATCTCGAATTCGCGGGCGACATAAGCGTCCAGGGCACCGATCAGATGGAGCAGTTCGATGACCCGGCCGTGAATGGCCAGCCCCATGCGCGTGGCGAAGACGACCATGGCGACCGCCGAGGCGCCGACCAGGAACACGATCAGCGCGGCCACCAGCTCGATGGTCCGGGCCAAGTCGAGGAGCTGTCCGAGCCAGCTCTGATGGTCGTCGAGCAATGCGCCCGGCGCGGCCCGGGCCAGGCGTTTGGCCAGATCACGGTAGTCGGGCGCGGCCGTCGGATCGACGCCGACCGAAATCAAGGTCGGTAGCGGCAGCTCGCCATAGGCCGCCCCGGCGCCGAGCCAGGGTTCGAGCAGCGTGGCGATTTCGTCGGCTTCGAGCACCTCGGCGCTATGCACGCCCTCGGTATCGAGCAGCAACTCGACGACCTTGACGATGACCGCTTCCTGGGCGCCGGGAGCGCTGGTTTCGGGCGGCGGCACCTGCACGGTGATGCTTCCCGACAGTCCGCTGTCCCAGCGCTCCACCATCTTGCCCATGGCCATGGCACAGACCAACGCGAGCGCCGCCAGGTAAACCATCAGTGCGATCAGCCAGGGCAAAAACCGTCCGGAGGGATCGCGATGCAAGGGCAAATCGGTGCGGCGGAACAACATTCAGGCCGCGCTCCCCCCGCCCGCGCGTCCCGTGCCAGCGCCGGCCGCGGCCGGCGCCGCCCGCATCCGCACCTCGCCGCCACTCAAAAACAGCACGGGGTGGGAAAATTGGGATACCAGGGATTCGTTGTGCGTGGCGATGACGATGGTGGTGCCGAGCTTATTGAGCTCCTCGAAGAGGTAGAGCAGCCGCACCGCGATCCGGTCGTCCACGTTGCCGGTCGGTTCATCGGCGAGCAGCAGGCTCGGCCGCGCGACCACCGCGCGGGCGATGGCGATTCGCTGCTGCTGGCCGCCGGACAGAGTCGGCGGATAGGCGTGGATCTGATCGGCCAGCCCGACCCAAGCCAGCAGCTCCGCCACGTGTTGCTGGACCTTGTCCTCGCGTTGTCCCCCGACCTTGAGCGGGAGGGCCACGTTTTCGAGTGCGGTCAGGTGGTCGAGCAGGCGAAAATCCTGAAACACGACACCGATGCGCCGTCGCATCAGCGCGGTTTCGCGGCGCGTCAGCGTCGTTACATCGCGCCCAAATAGACGCGCCCGGCCACCGCTAGGGCGCTGGGCCAGATACATCAGCTTGAGCAACGAGGATTTTCCGGCGCCACTGGGCCCGGCCAGGAAGTGGAACGATCCCGGCTCCAAATGAAACGAGACCTGACGCAGTATTTCCGGCCCCGCGTCATAGCGCAGTGCAACGTCCTCGAATCGAATCAAGGGCAGGTGCTTTCTCTCGGCAGTGAGCGACCGCAAGCATGACACAGGCGCCCGGGCCGGGTAAAGCGCCGCGCCGTCCATCTTGCCTTGGACTCACCCGACTCATATAAAGTGACGGTTGGGGACAAGCAGGCAGGACACCAGCCCGATCATGAACCTCACTTGCCCGTCTTGCGGTGCGACGTTCCTGGTCAAGCCTGAACAGCTTGGCCCGGCCGGGCGCCGATTGCGTTGTGGAGAATGCCGCCATACCTGGCACCAGGAGCCGCCCGCCGAAAACCAGGCATTGAACCGGGCCGCGGAACAGGCCAGCGCCAAGACGGTGGCGGAGCCATTCGCGCCATTCGAGGCCCCTGCGGAGCCCGCGACCGAGCCGTCCGCCGGTTCCCGATTCGAACCCGCGCTGGAACCGGCTGAACCCAAATCCGCCGCACCGGTGAGCGCACCAGCGGCCGAGCCCTCGGCCGCCGAGGTGGAAGAGCGGGAATCCCGGCGCACTTTCTCGAAACCGGCAAAGCCGCAACGCAAGGCGCCGCAATCGTCGCTCGCCGCCGGCTGGGCAATTTACGCCGTGGTGGTGATTGGACTGGCCGCCGGGTTTTACTACGGCCGCGCGCCGCTGGTCGCCAAAATCCCCGAAATGACCCGCCTCTACGACCTGCTCGGCCTGGAGGAAGAGACCTTAGAGCTCGGCTTGGAGCTGCGCGACCTCAAGACGGTGCGCCGCCTGATCGACGGCGAGCGGGTCGTGGTCGTCGAGGGCTGGATCGTCAACCTGTCGGACCGGGATCGCCAGGTGCCGCCGCTACGCGCCTCGGTGACCGACGCGCGGGAAGTCGTTCTCGAAAGCTGGATCTTCCAGGCCGACAGCGCCAGCTTGGCGCCCGGCGGCACCACGCGCTTCGAGACCGTGGCCAAGAATCCGCCGGGCCAAGGCAACGTATTCATCGAAATCGTTGTCGAAAACTAGGGGTAATTTCGCCCCCACGGCACCTCGGCCAACCTCAATTAACGACTGCTTAATCCGAGCCTACCAGGATGAACGCGAGCCGCGGGTGCGGCCGGGCGCCGAAGGCGGCGGAAAACAATCTTGGGGAACGGCATGGCACGGATACTATTGGCCGAAGACGACAAGGCGGTACAGCGCTTCGTATCCCGGGCGCTCATCCATCGCGGACATGCGGTCACGGCCGTGGACGACGGGTTGCAAGCGCTCGAGGCGTTAAACGAGGCAAAGTTCGACCTCCTGATCACCGATGTCGTGATGCCTGGCCTGGACGGCATCGCGCTCGCGCTCAAAGTCGCGCGCGACCGTCCCAAACTTCCGATCCTGATGATGACCGGCTATTCCGCCGAGTGTCAGCGGGCGCACAATCAGGAACAGCTGATCTGCCGGGTCGTTACCAAACCGTTCAGCCTGGAACAGATCTGCACCACGGTCGAGGAGGTCATGGCCGAGGGCCCGGCCGCCCGCCTGTCCGGAGCGGCCGGCGGCTCGGGCGGAATCTAAGGCGCTCGGCCGCCAATCCGATTCCCATTCGGAACCGCTCAAAATTGCCGCAGCAGGCGGTCGATGTAGTCGAGTTCCAGGGGCGGGCGCTGATGTTCGCCGCGGCGGCGCCGTAGCTCGTCGAGAATGCGCCGGGTGCGCCGGACCTCCGACTGGTCCGGAATCTCGACCCCGTCCAGTGCCTCCAACCCGCTGTTGCCGGTTTCCCGGCCGAAGGGATCGCGGCCCCGGCCCGGCTGGCTGCCGACTTGGCCCATGCCGCGCCGGGCGGCGTTACCCATCTGTTCCATGAAACGCTCCGCCATGGACTGCATGCCCTGTTGGAGTTGATCGATGGCGCGGGTCTGAGGCTCGACCGCATCGTTGGAGCGATTCGATTGAAGCGCGTCGCGGGCGTCCCGCATCGACCCCTCGGCGCGGCCCAGCGGCCGGGGAATTTCGCCCAGCGCCTCGCCCAGGCGGCGCATCATCTCGCCCAGCTCGCGGCGCAGCTCGTCCTGGCTGAGCGAATCCCGCAGGTTCTCGCGCCGGGCCCGGCCATCGCCCTGCTCGGACGGTTGCCTGTCACGCTGGGAGCGCTCGAAGCTGCGATCGAGCAGCTCCTGCTGGCGTTGCATCATCGAATCCATATCGCGCATCATTTCGAAGGCGTTGCGGGATTTCTCGTCCATCCCCTGGGCGAAGGGATTGGCGCGCAGGTTCTCCAACATGTTCTGAAGCTGCGAGAGCAGGTCGCGCGCGGCATCGCGGGCACCGCTCCGCGCCAGCTCTCGCGCCTGCTCGATCAGGCGCTGCAGATCGTCGCTTTGCAGGATCTGGGCGTCGGGCGGCAGCTCGCTCATTTCGGCGCCCTCGGCCAGCTGGTCGCGCAACTGTTCGGCGAGCGCCTCGAGGAACCGGTCCAGCGCCTGCTGCAACTCGTCGATCAGGCGTTCGATTTCTTCGTCTTCGGCGCCGCGCGCGAGCGCGTCCATCAGCTCCTTCTGAATTTCGCGCAGATCGCGCTCGGCGATCGCAAGTTCACCCTCCTCCAGGTGCAGCGCGGTGTCCCACATCAACTGCTGCGCTTCGGTCAGGCCCTCGGGCGTGGAGTCGTGCACCAGCCGGCGTGCCGCCGATTGGATCGCGAGCGCCACCACGATGTCGTGAAAATAATGGCTCGGGCGCTGGTAGATGTCGTCGAGCGCGCGGACCACTGGCGCGCGGCTATCGGGCTTGAGGGTCAACTGTTTGCGCAACTCGACCAGCGCGCGCGCCACCGGATGGTTGAAGATGCGTTCCGGGATCACGGTGCGCACCGGGTCGCTCCGGCCCTCCTGGCCGAGCGCGTCGCGCGCCAGCAAGCTGATCTCGACCGCCAGTCCGGCCCAGGGATGGGGCGTCAGGTCGTGGAACGACATGCCCTCGGCGCTGCGCAGGGCGATGCCCGGCAAGGCCAGCTCCAGCTCCATGGCCGGCACGGCGGGGTCGTCGATGCGCTGAATCGACGCCCAGACCGCGTTCAGGCCGTAATCGTCCTCGGCTAGGTATTCGAGGCGCAGCGCCGCCCGTTCGGTGCGCCCGGGCGCCGAGATGAACTCAACGTTCGGCGCCAGGTCGGGCAGCACGTCCAAATTCCAGACCGCCAGTTCGTCCTCGCCCTGCTCGATCGAGAGGCGGAGGCCGGCGCGAATTTCGAGATGTGCGCGGTAGGCCTCCAAGGTCACCAGCTCGAAGTCGGTGCGTTGCGCGTCCAGGACCAAGGCCGGCGTGCCACGGCCGCCCTGCAGCTGGGCCAGGACCTCGCTGCCGATCGGCACCTGGAGTGGTTCCGCGCCTTCGATGGCGGGCTTCAAGAACAGCGGCGGCAGGGCCGTATAGGCGGGCGGATTGATCCAGGCATCGAACTGCGCCGGGGCGGCCGCGGCCAAGGCTCCGATCTCGGGCGTGATCGCGCGTTTCAGGCGCTGCGGCCAGTCCGGGCCGCCGGCCGCCAAGCCGATCGCCAGAAGCAGGACCAGCGCGGCGCGCAGGGCGAAGGGGTCGACCGCCGCCAGTCCGGCGCGCGGCAGGCGCGGCCGCAACGCGCGCAACCGCGCGCTCAGCCTGAGCTGGTGAACCTCCCAAAGCGCCATCGAACCAGGGTCGACGCCACCGGCCGCGATCTCATCGCCTCGCGCCGAGAGCGGCCGGTGTTCCAGGCCGCTGTCCAGCTCCAGGCGCCGCTGCGCTTCCCTGGAGCTCGGCAGGCGCAGGCGCGTCAGGCCCCGAACCACGCTCCAGCCCGCCGCGGCGGCCAGGCCGAACAGCACGGCGGCGTGTAGCCAACCGGGCAGCCTCGGCAGCACGTCGACCAGGGCGAGCGCCAGGAACAGGCCGATCGCCGCGGTCAGCGGCCACAGTGCGGGCCACAGCCGCTCCCAGAACAATCCGGCTCGGGTCACGGCGAGCAAACCCGCGATTCGCCCGGGTCCTGGCGGGGGCGAGGACGGGGTGATCGTCCGTTTTGGCGATGGCTGGGTCATGCCGCGCCCCGGGACAGGCCGGTGTCCTCACCGTCGAGCCAGTCCGGCATGCGGTCCTGGGCGATCATCTCGGCATGGCTGGGGCGCACCCGCACCACTGCGTGGTCGCCGCCCCGTACCATGACCTCGGGCGTCGGCAGGCGGCAATTATAGGTCGAGCCCATGGTCGCAGCATAGGCACCCGCGGAATGAAACGCCAACAGGTCACCGGCGGCGACCGGCGGCATCGGGCGCTGGCGGGCGAAGGTATCGGTGGTCTCGCAAATCGGCCCGACCACGTCCACGGGCGCGATCGCGGCGCCTGGCGCGGGCGCGGCCACCGGCACGATCTCGTGCCAGGCGTCGTAAAGGCTGGGGCGCAGCAGGTCGTTCATGGCCGCGTCCACCACCAGGAAGGTGCGTTCGGCCCCGGCTTTGACGTAGAGGACCCGGGTTACCATGACGCCGGCGTTGCCGACCAGGAAGCGGCCAGGCTCGAATACGAGCTGCGCGTCGAGGCCGGTGGCTGCCTTGCGAACCGCCTCGGCGTAGACCGCCAGATCGGGCGGCGTCTCGTCGCGGTAGCGGATGCCCAGCCCGCCGCCGAGATCGAGCCGTTGCAACCCAAGTCCGGCCTCCTTGAGTTCGCGGTAGAGCCCGGCGACCCGCTCGAAGGCGGCGCGGTAGGGTTCGACGTCGGTCAACTGCGAGCCGATGTGCACCGCCAGGCCTTCGATCGAGATACCGGGCATTTCCGCGGCCTGGGTCAAGGTCGCGCGCGCTTGGCCCAGATCGACGCCGAACTTATTCTCCGCCTTGCCGGTGGAAATGCCGGCGAGGGTGCGCGCGTCCACGTCCGGGTTGAGGCGCAGGGCAACCGGGGCCTGAACACCCTTGTCTTGCGCGATCCGGGACAGCAGTTCTAGCTCGGGCAGGGACTCGACGTTGAATTGCAGGATGTCGGCCTCCAGGCCGGAGACCATCTCCCGGGCGGTCTTGCCGACCCCCGCGAAGACGATCTTCTCCGGCGCCACGCCGGCCGCCAGCGCCCGGCGCAGCTCGCCCTCGGAGACCACGTCGGCGCCCGCGCCCAGGCGCGCGAAGCTGCGTACCACCGCCATGTTGGGATTGGCCTTGAGCGCGTAGCAGATCAACGCCGGCAGATCGGAGACCGCGCGCGCGAAGGCACCGTAGGACGTTTCCAGGGCGCCGCTGCTGTAGCAGTAAAACGGCGTGCCGACCGCCTCGGCCAGCGCGTCCAGGGCGACGTCCTCGGCGTGCAGCCGGCCGTCGCGATAGTGAAACTGTGTGGTGTCCGCAGTCATTGGATCTGGGTCATTGGATTGGGCCCGAATCGTAGGTCGTCTCGCGGCGCGTGTTCGTCGGAAAGACGCCAATCCCACCGACGTGGGTCGGCACTTCGCCGGTTTTTGGCGCCTCCTCCACCACCACTTCCTCTCCCTGCGGCAACACCGAGGACGGCTTCGGATAGACTTGCGGATAAATGTAGCGGCTTTCTTCGCCCTCGGGCGCGCTCGGCCGGCTTTCCTTGCCGCAGGCACCGAGGCCGAGCGACAGCGCGAGCGCCAGCACGGCGGCCAGAGACTGGCCGTGGACGTGGTGCCGGCTCATAGAAAGCGCTCCCGCGCCGCAATCACGGCCGCACGCACCAGGTCGGGCGCGGTACCGCCCAGGCTGGTGCGGCTGGCGACTGAACTCGCCACCGAGAGCACCTGCCGGACATCCTCCGTGATGCGCGGCTCGGCCGCCTGCATGTCCTCGAGCGGCAGCGCCGCCAGCGCGCAGCCGCGCGCCTCGGCGCGGCGCACGATCGCACCGGTCGCGTGGTGGGCTTCTCGGAACGGCAGGCCGAGCGTCCGCACC
>CAXMQD010000311.1:0-2760 GCA_964194965.1 uncultured Acidimicrobiia bacterium
AAGCGCCCAAGCCGGTCTCCGAGGAAGGCATGGTGCTGGTCTGAGCGGGGCGGGCAGGGCGGGGCGGGCAGGGCGCGGTGGCCAACGCCCGCGCCGCATCTACGAACGAAACCAAAGAACGATAAATTCGGAGCGCGGCCCATGGCGCCAAAGGAACAACCGATCGAAAAGCGCACCATCGCGGTGCTGGTGGACAACGAGCCCGGCGTCCTCGCCCGGGTCATCGGCCTGTTCTCTGGGCGCGGCTACAACATCGAAAGCCTGACCGTCTCCGAGGTCGATCCCGATGCGCAGCTGTCGCGGATCACGGTGATCACCTCGGGCACGGCCCAGATCATCGAGCAGATCAAGGCCCAGCTCGGCCGCTTGGTGCCGGTGCACCGGGTCAGCGATCTATCCGCCGAAGGCCCCCACGTCGAGCGCGAGCTGGCGCTGGTCAAAGTCACGGGCCGCGGCAACAAACGGGTTGAATCCCTGCGTATCGCCGATATCTTCCGCGCCAGCGTGGTCGACTCCAGTCACGACCACTTCGTGTTCGAGATGACCGGCAAGAGCGATAAATTGGACGTCTTCATCGACTTGATGAAGCCGCTCGGGCTGGTCGACGTGAGCCGCACCGGCGTGGTCGCGATCTCGCGCGGACCCAAGGGCCTCTAATCGGCGCACCGGCCCTCATCCGGCGGCGCCAGATCGAAATTCAGGAAAAGAACGACTTACCGGGAGACTAGCAAGATGCGTGTCTACTACGCCCGTGACGCCGATGTGAATCTGATCAAGGGCAAGAAAGTCGCCGTGCTCGGCTACGGCAGCCAGGGCCATGCCCACGCCAACAATCTGCAGGACCGCGGTGTCGCCGAGGTCCGGGTCGCCTTGCGTCCGGGCTCGGCCAGCGCCGCCAAGGCCGAAGGCGCCGGCCTCGAGGTCGTGGAGCCGGCCGAGGCCGCCAAGTGGGCCGATGTGGTCATGGTGCTGGTGCCCGACGAGCTCCAGGCCGACCTTTACCGTGACCATCTGGCGCCCAACATGCGCGAAGGCACCGCGTTGGCCTTCGCCCACGGCCTCAACGTCCACTTCAACCTGATCGAGCCGCGCCGCGATCTCGACGTCTTTATGATCGCGCCCAAGGGCCCGGGCCATCTGGTGCGCTCCGAGTACCTGAGCGGCACCGGCGTGCCCTGTCTGCTGGCGGTGCACCAGGACCCCAGCGGCAACGCCACCGAGGTCGGCCTGTCCTACGCCGCGGCCATCGGCGGCGCGCGCGCCGGGGTCATCGAGACGACCTTCAAGGAGGAATGCGAGACCGACCTGTTCGGCGAGCAGGTGGTGCTCTGCGGCGGGCTGAGCGCGCTGATCGGGGCCGGGTTCGAGACCCTGGTGGAGGCCGGCTACGCGCCCGAGATGGCCTATTTCGAGTGCGTCCACGAGGTCAAGCTGATCGTCGACCTGATCTACGAGGGCGGCCTGGCCAACATGCGTTACTCGGTCTCCAACACCGCCGAATACGGCGACTACGTCTCCGGCCCGCGGATCATCACCGACGAGACACGGGCCGAGATGAAGCGCATCCTGGCGGACATCCAGTCGGGTCGCTTCGCCCGCGACTGGGTCAACGAATGCAACGCCGGCCAGCCGAGCTTCAAGGCCATGCGCCGGAGCTGGGCCAAGCACCCGGCCGAGGAAGTGGGTGGCAAATTGCGCGCCATGATGCCCTGGCTCGCCGAGGGCAAGCTGGTCGACAAGACCAAGAACTAAAAAAATCGGATAGTCGATCCACGATGGCGCCCGGCGCGGAGACAACCGCGCTCGGGCGCTTCTTCGTCCGACGCCGCGTCCTCGGCCCAGGCGAGGATGTCTCGGCGCAGGGCCGCGAAACGGTCTTCGCCGGAATCGCATGGCCACGGCGGCCAAACTACCAGCGCGCGGACCGGTAATATGACCCCGTATGGTCGGATAATGCTCTAGACTGGCGGATTCGGGCAGTGTTTGAGGAGGCGCGAGGGCCATGACCGACACCACGACGACCCCCGGGGGCGGCACCGCCGACGGCATCGCCGGCGGCCTGCCGGAGCACCTCCGCTCCCGGCACGTCCGGGTCGGAGAGCTGCCCTGGCAGCCGGCGGATTTTCCGGGAGTCGAATACAAGACCCTGCTCATCGACAAGGAACAGGGCCTGCTCACGGTGCTGCTCAAAATGGCGCCGGGCGCGGTGCTGCCCGACCACGAGCACGTGCGCATCGAACAGACCTACGTGCTCGAGGGGCGGCTGGTGGACAAGGCGGGCGCGGAAGCCGGCCTGGAGGTCGGGCCCGGCGAGTTCGTCTGGCGCCCGGCCGGCAGCCGCCATAGCGCCTGGACCCCGGACGGCGCGCTGATGATCGCCATGTTCCAGGTGCCCAACCGCTTCTACGGCGAGGACGGCCGCGAAATCGACATGCTCGGCGACGACTGGGAGGCCAAGTGGCGCGCGGCCTTGGGGTGATTCTCAGGTACCGGCCAGCTGCCGCTCGAAGTCCTCTGCGTCGAAATGACCCTTGGATTCCGCGACCCGGCCGTCATCGGTGAAATGCCAATATTCCCAGCCACTTATCGTAACTCTATTGCCGGTTCCACCCGGCCCTGAATTGGTCCCTTCCAGGGTCCACAGGTAGACGCAATAGGTGCCGGAGGTCCGAATGCCGTCCATTCGTAGGGCCAAATCCGGAAAGCCGTTGAAGAAGCCCCGCGCCATCTCGGCGACCGCCGCGCGGCCTTCCGACGGGT
>CAXMQD010000312.1:0-2021 GCA_964194965.1 uncultured Acidimicrobiia bacterium
AAAATCCGTCCAAGGGCAACCGGCGAACCAACGGGGACGGAATTTAATGACCAAGATCGAATCGGTATCGAGCTGCGCGGTCAGCGTGCCGCTGGACAACGTGACCGCGTTCGCCACCCGCACGGTGCGCGAGCGCCACTACCTACTGGTCAAAGTGCGCGGTGACGACGGGGTCGAGGGGATCGGATTCTGCTATGCCGGTAGCGCGGCTGGTGCGCTCGGTACGGTGGCAGTGCGCGACCTGCTGGCGCCGGTGCTGATCGGCGAGGATCCCTACCGGGTCGAGGGCCTGTGGGACGCGATGTACCGGGAATCGGTACTGCAGGGGCGCGCCGGAACGGTGATGCGCGCGCTTTCGGCCCTCGACATCGCGATCTGGGACCGCAACGCCCGCGCCGTCGGCCTGTCGCTGGCCCGGTTCCTGGGCGGCCACGCGCGCGAGACCGTGCCCGCCTACGCGAGCGGTGGCTACTACCTCGACGGCAAGACTCCCGAGATGCTCGGCGAAGAGCTAGCCGGCTATGCGGACCAGGGTTTTACGGCGGTCAAGATGAAGGTCGGCCGGCTCTCGCCCGAAGAGGAAGAGGGCCGCATCGCCGCCGCGCGCGAGGTGCTCGATCCCGAGGTTCTGCTCATGCTCGACGCCAACAACGCCTGGCGCGACCTGCCTACCGCGCTCGAATTCGTGCGCCGCTACGAGCCCTACGATCCCTACTGGATCGAGGAACCGTTTTCGGTCGACGACATCGACAACCACGCGCGCCTGGTCGAAAACACCGCCGTGACCGTGGCGACCGGCGAGATCGAGGCCGGCCGCTGGCGCTTTCAGCAGCTCTTGGAAAAGGACGCCGCCGGTATCTTGCAACCTGACGCGGCGGTTTGTGGCGGCGTCACCGAGTTTCGGCGTATCGCTGCGATGGCGGCCGGCTTCGGAGTTTCGGTCTGTCCGCATTGGTTCCACGATCTTCACGTCCACTTGGCCGCGGCGCTGCCGAATGCACCCTTCGTCGAGTACTTCCCGGACGATCAGGTGCTCAACTTCCGCAGGCTGATCGACCGCCAACTGGAGTTCCGGGGCGGCGACCTGGTGGTGCCGACCGATCCCGGCCTCGGTTTCGGTTTCGACGAAGCCGCGATCGCCAAGACCGCGATCGTACCTTGGGCGGATAATTCTTAGGGAGACGGCAATGGAACGGGTTCTGATCACCGGCGCCGCCGGCACCATCGGCCGCGCATTGCGCGAGGGCCTGCGCGGCGCCTATCCGGTCCTGCGCCTTTCCGATATCGCGCCGCTCGGCGAAGCCGGGCCGGGCGAGGAACTGGTGCCCGCCGATCTACGCGATCTCGCCCAAGTCGAGGCGGCGATGGCGGGGGTCGACGCGGTCGTGCACCTGGGCGGCATGTCGGTCGAGAACACCTGGGAGATCGTCCACGAGGCCAACATCGTCGGTTGTTATAACGTCTTCGAGGCGGCTCGCCGCCAGGGCGTCAAACGCGTGGTTTTCGCTAGCTCCAACCATGCGATCGGCTTCCACCGGCGGTCCAAGCGCATCGACGATACCGCCATGTTCCGGCCCGACGGTAATTATGGGCTGAGCAAGCTGTTCGGTGAGGGCCTGGGCCGGCTCTACGCCGACAAACACGGTATCGCCTGCGTCGCCTTGCGCATCGGCTCGTGGCAGCCCAAGCCGAAGGACCTGCGCATGCTGTCCACCTGGCTCAGCCCGCGCGATGGGGTTCATCTCATTCGGCGCGCCCTCGAGGCCCCCGGCCTCCACTTCGAAATCGTCTACGGGGCTTCGGACAACGACCGCGGCTGGTGGGACAACCCGGGCGGCACGCGCATCGGCTTCGCGCCGCAGGACAACGCCGAGGTCTTTGCCGAGGAAATGGAGGCCCAAATGGCGCCGGAAGACGAGCCCGAGGTCGAGCGCGCCTTCCACGGCGGTCCGTTCACCGGCATGGAGTTTTCCGGCGACCCCTCGAAGATCGAATGAGCGCGGCGCGGCCGGTCATGCCGC
>CAXMQD010000313.1:0-8440 GCA_964194965.1 uncultured Acidimicrobiia bacterium
GTACCGCATCCAATATCGGCGATTGGCGCGTCGGTCGCGGTGGCGGCATCTCGATAGGTCGCGGCGATCGCAGCGGGATAGTGCCATCCTAAAGCGTCGGCGAAATCCGTATCGTAGCTGGATGCAAAAGCATTGTAGTAATCCACACTGTCTTCTGGAGTAGAGAGCTTGTAAGCATTCTCCAAAAAGGATTGGCCAGCACTTTTCTCAATCATCTGAAGCTCACTATCTAAAGCGGATCGTTTCCAAAAACTGGCCCCATGAGTCGACATTCCTCATTTGGCCCGCCGGAATCAAAGATTAACCCCATCAGCAGCATCCCGGCAACCAGACTAGCATCTAAGATCATCTACTTCCGGATCGGGTCAAACTCAGGCTCTCGCAGCATGCAGCGGAAAGGTCTGTTCCTGGGACTGAGCAGACATGAGCCGCTGAGAGGCTGACCTTCCGGACGTTGTCTCAACAGAATTTCAGACTGAGAATATACCAACAAAAACCCTCGCCTCGACTCCGGCTCCCGCGCTAAGGCTAGCGTTACTCTTTGTTGCTAGACTGCGGGCCATGCACGAAGCCGCGAGCGACCTGACCGGTCTGGCCATCATCGCCCTGGCGGCGCTCGCCTGCGGCATGGCCATGCAGCGCCTGCGCCAGCCGCCGGTGTTGGGCTACATCCTGGCCGGCGCGATCCTGGGCCCGGCGGGCCTTGGCGTCACCGAAAATCGCGAATTCATTCAATTGCTGGCCGAACTCGGCGTGCTGATGCTGCTGTTCCTGATCGGCATGGAGCTCTCCTTGCGCTCGGTACGCGAGGTCTGGCGCCTGGCGGTCGCCGTCACCGCCGCGCAGATCGCGTTCGGGATGATGGCCATGGCGGCGTTCGGCCTGGTGCTCGACTGGCCGCTGCCGCTCACCCTCCTGCTCGGTTTCGTGGTCGCGATTTCGTCGACCGCGGTCGCGATCAAGATGCTCGAGGAACTGGGCGAGCTGCGCAGCCGTACCGGCCAGATCACCATCGCCATCCTGGTCGTCCAAGACCTCGCCGTGGTGCCGATGATGCTGATCGTCGGCTCCTTTGGGGGCGCGGACGGCGGCGCGGACGGGGGCGGGGGCGGCGGCGCGGTCGAGGTGACGATCAAGGTCGTGCTTTCGGTCAGCTTCCTGGCGCTGTTGGTGTTCTACCTGCTGCGCCGCGAGCGCCTGCGCCTGCCGTTCGCGCGCGCGGTCGGGCGCAACCAGGACCTGATCCCGCTCGCCGGCTTGGCGTTCTGCTTCGGCGCGGCGGCGGTTTCGGGCCTGCTCGGCCTGTCGGCCGCTTACGGTGCCTTCCTGGCCGGGCTGGTGATCGGCAACTCGACCAGCCGCCGGGTCATGATCCACCACACCGGGCCAATTCAGGCGGTGCTCTTGATGGTGTTCTTCCTGTCGATCGGCCTGTTGCTCGACTTCGCGTACATCTGGAACAACCTGGGCATCGTGATCTCGATCGTGTTTTTCGTCGCGGTGCTCAAGACCGCGCTCAACGTGGTGTTCATCCGGGTCATGGGCCAGCCTTGGCCGCGCGCCTTCCTGTCGGGGGCGCTGTTGGCGCAGTTGGGCGAATTCTCCTTCGTGCTCGCGGCGTTGGGCCTGAGCGCCGGTGCCATCGACGACGCATCCCATCGCCTGATCGTCGCGGTCACGGTGCTGTCGCTGCTGGTCAGTCCGTTCTGGCTCGGAACCGCGCGCCGCCTGCACGGGGTGATGTTGCTCGGCATCACGTCCGGCCGCGAGACCCTGCGCCTGACGTTCGGGCCCGAGGCCCTGGTGCTGGCCCGCTCGTCGGCGCGCGCAGAGAGCGCCGCGACCCAGGCGGCGCGCGGCGCGGCGCGTTGGCTCGGTGCCCGCCTGCGCCGCCGCAAGCCCAAGCAGCCGGAGGGCGAAACCTAATGCCCGACTTCGCGCTGGAGATCGCGCTACGCGCGCGCCATGGCGGCGACGGGGCTCGCGTGATCGGCCTCGACGAGGCCGGGCGCGGGCCCTGGGCCGGTCCGGTGGTGGCGGGGGCGGCCTGGCTCGATCCGGCGCGCTGCCCGGCCGAGTTGCTGCGCGGCTTGGACGACAGCAAGCGCCTGAGCCCGGCGCGCCGCGCCGCGTTGTTTGAGATGCTTGAGGACAGCGCCGCCCGCGGCGCCGCCGCGCTCGGCCTGGGCGCGGCCGGGGTCGCGGAGATCGACGACGCCAATATCCTGCAAGCCAGCCTGCGCGCCATGGCCCGCGCGGCGGCCGACCTCGCGGCCGGTCTGGCGGCCCGGGGCGGCCGCGCGCCGGAGGCGGCACTGGTCGACGGCAACCGGCTGCCCGATCTGCCCTGCCCGGCCCAGGCGGTGGTCGGCGGGGATGGTTTGAGCCTGTCGATCGCGGCCGCTTCGATTCTGGCCAAGGTGACCCGCGACCGGGCCATGGAGGCACTCGCGCGAGACCACCCCGGCTACGGCTGGGAGCGCAACCGGGGCTACGGCACCGCCGAGCACCGCGCCGCGCTCGCCCGCCTCGGCGTGACGCCGCAGCACCGGCGCTCGTTCCGGCCCGTGCGCGAGGCTCTTAATATTCGTTAACCTATTGACTCAAAAAGGTTCTTGACGCGGAGTCCTGATTGAATCAGGATAGCCCGGTCGATGCGGGTTCCACGGGTGGTGGAACCCGCTTTGACTCACGATTTACCAACGAGGTCGCGGGGGCCCCGGAGTGGAAGTCAACGTCGTCAAGGTCGGCGATTGCATCGAGCTCATGTCCGAGCTGCCCGAAGGCAGCGTCGACATGATATTCGCCGATCCGCCATACAATCTGCAGCTCGCGAACGAACTGCTGCGGCCCAACCAGACCCGGGTCGCGGGGGTCGACGACGATTGGGACAAGTTCGACGGTTTCAAAGCCTACGACGACTTCACCCGCGCCTGGCTGCGCGCGGCGCGGCGGGCGCTGCGCGAGGATGGTTCGCTCTGGGTGATCGGCAGCTACCACAACATCTTCCGGGTCGGCGCGATCCTCCAGGACCTGGAATACTGGATTCTCAACGACGTGATCTGGCGCAAGACCAATCCGATGCCCAACTTCCGCGGCCGGCGCTTTACCAACGCCCACGAGACCCTGATCTGGGCGGCCAAGGACAAGGACGCGCGCTACACCTTCAATTACGACGCCATGAAGTCGCTCAACGACGATCTGCAGATGCGCAGCGACTGGCTGATCCCGATCTGCAGCGGCGGCGAGCGGCTCAAGGACGCCGAGGGCCACAAGGCCCATCCGACCCAGAAGCCCGAGGCGCTATTGCATCGCGCGATCCTGGCCGCGACCAGGCCCGGGCAAGTGGTCCTCGATCCGTTCCTGGGCAGCGGCACCACCGCCGCGGTCGCCAAGAAGCTGGGCCGCGGCTACATCGGCTTCGAACGCGACCCCGACTACGCCGAAATCGCGCGCCGGCGGATCGGCCGGGTGCGCCGCATCGGCGATATCTCGCTCGTCGACACCCCGTCCAAGCGCGAGCGGCCGCGGGTCCCCTTCGGTACGTTGGTCGAGCGCGGCCTGCTCGAACCGGGCACGGTGCTGTATAGCCCGAACCGGCGCTGGAGCGCGCGGGTGCGCGCCGACGGCTCGCTGATCAGCGCCGACTTCAAGGGCTCGATCCACCAGGTCGGCGCCCACGTCCAGGGTGCGCCGGCCTGCAACGGCTGGCAGTTCTGGTGTTTCGACGTGGAGGGCAAGCTGGTGCCCATCGACCTGCTACGCGAAAAAATCCGCGCCGAGATGAACTGAGGCTCGCCAACCGGGGACGCGAGCCGGCGCCGTCACGGTGCGTGCACGCAATGCCGCAAGTCCGGGTCGGCCAAGAGGCGTTGTTGCAACGCTTCGGCCTCGGCCAGCAGCCATTCGCGAAAGGCGGCGATTTTCGGGCGTCCGGTGGTCCCCTTCGGACAGACGATCCAATAGGCGATATCCGCGGGAATTACCCGCTCGAAGGGCCTGACCAAGCGCCCGGCCAGCAGATCGTCTCCAACCAATGCGGTCCGGCCAAGCGCAATACCTTGGCCGTCGATCGCGGCTTGGATGGCGTTGCTGTGATCGTTGAATGCCGGCCCACGGGTGGTATCCATCGCACCAGCGGCACCGGCGGCCGCAAACCATCTGGGCCAATAATCAGGACGCCAGCTGCGTAAAAGGGTGTGGTGGCGAAGATCGATTGGCGCCTTCAATCCGCCGGATTTCTCGACCAATACGGGGCTGCAAACGGGAAATACATTTTCCGCCATTAAGCGGACAGCATCCAAATCGGGCCAGATTCCATCCCCGTGCCGGACCGCGAGGTCCACGTCGCCGCGGGCAAAATTTATGTGCTCCTGGCTGGTGCTGATGCGCAGGTCGATCTCGGGGCGGCGTTCGTAGAAGCGGTGTGAGCGGGGTACCAGCCATTTCGTGGCGAAGCCCGCGGACACGCTCACCGTCAACACGCCACCGCGCTCTCGCGACTCCAGGTTCCGGGTTCCCAACGCCAGGCCATCGAAAGCATCGCGAACCACTGGGAGATAAGTCTGACCGGCGTCGGTCAGCAGCAAACCCTGGTGCACGCGGCGGAACATGAGCAGGCCGAGGTGCGCCTCTAGCTTCTTGACCTGCTGACTGACCGCGCCTTGGGTCACCCCAAGCTCGTCCGCGGCGCCGGTAAAACTGAGGTGCCGGGCCACGGCCTCGAAGGCGCGCAAGGCGTTCAGGGGCGGAATCTGACGCGGCATGCCAATTTCATTAGATTATCTAATAAATTGAGGAGACATACTGGTTTGCGCTCGCGCTCCGAATTGTTTTGAATATGCGATCTTAGCAGTTCAACTCCCTACAAAACAATAGGAGATTTTGCGATGTTTGGTTCCGAGAGTGGCGCGGCGACTGTTTCGATGAACACGCATGTAACCGAGAAATTCTACTACATTCGAGAGCCCGTGCGCCTAAGCACCCGGCTCCGCGGCCAGTTCGGTTTGTGGCTTCTATGGTATCGGCGGTGGCAACAGCGCCAGCATCTGGCCGAGCTCGACGCGCATCTGTTACGGGATATCGGCGTGACCCATTCGGAGGCGCTCCGCGAGGCCGGCAAACCGTTCTGGCGGACTTGAGCTGGCCGCAGCGGCGTTCGGCGGCGCTGTCAGCCGTCGGCCTGAAGCGCGAGGCGGACCACCTTGCGCATCAGGGTCGGCAGCGCCATCGCACCCAGATCCTCGGGCCGGGTCCAACGTCCGGCGGCAGCGGGCGCGGCCCCGGCGGCGGGCCCGGCGGCGGGCGCGGCCCAGACCTCGAGTTCGAGCCGGAAATGGGTGAAGCCGTGGCGCACCACCCCGGGCAGCGGCTGCCATGCGGCCGCGGCGGGAGCCTGGGCACCGGCCTCTTCGGCGCCCCAAGGGGCCTCCCGCCATTCGGTCGATGGCACCTCCATCATGCCGCCGAGCAGCCCGGTCTCGGCGCGGCGGCGCAGCAGCACCGCCCCATCCGACCGGGTCAGCCAAAACGCGATCCCGCGCCGTAGCGGCCGCGCCCGCCTGGGCGCCCGGCGCGGCAACTCCGCGGCCAGGCCCGCCAGCCGCCCCCGGCAGTCCGTGGCCAGGGGGCAGGACCCGCAGCGCGGCTTGCCCGGCAGGCACAGCGTGGCGCCCAGATCCATCAGCGCCTGGGCCAGGTCGCCGTAGGGAAAGGCGCCGGCCGGCTGCTCCGGCAGCAGTTCCGCGGCGCGCCGGCGCAGCTCAGCCTTGGCCCCGGGCAGGGGCGTCACGACCGCGAAATAACGCGCGGTCACCCGCTCGACGTTGCCGTCCACGGCGGCCGCGCGGCGCCCGAAAGCGATGGCGGCGACCGCCGCCGCGGTGTAGGGGCCGATGCCGGGCAATGCCCGGAGGCCCGCCTCGGTATCGGGAAAGCGGCCGCCATGGTCGGCACAGACCGCCCGCGCGCAGGCGTGCAGATTGCGCGCCCGGGCATAATAGCCGAGCCCGGCCCAGGCGCCGAGCACGGCGTCCAGAGACGCCGCCGCCAAGTCCTCGACCCGGGGCCAACGCGCCAGAAAGTCCCGGAAATAAGGCGCAACGGTTACCACCGTGGTCTGCTGCAGCATGATCTCGGAGAGCCATACCGCGTAGGGGTCGGCCGTTTCGCCGGAGCGCGCGCGCCAGGGCAACTCGCGGGCGTGGCCGCGATACCAGGCCAGCAGGCGCGCCGCGGGGGATTGAACCGGCGATTCGGCCAATTTCGCAACTGCCGCAGGTTCCGGTGTCTTTCCCGCCATGGCCTCCTCTATACTTGAGCGACCGCAGCACCGCAAAAAAAAGGCGCGAAGCATGGCCGGACGGCCGCCCGCCAAAACCCCGGAGACCGAACGCCGGAATCCTGAATCGGGACCGCGCCGCGCGGGCTTGCGCGCACTGGCGGTCTCGCTGCCCCGGGTGACCAAGCGGCTGTTCGGCAAGCGCGGATTCGCCGAGGGTGGCCTGGCCGCCGACTGGCCGGGGATCGTCGGCACCGAGCTGGCCCAGCGCTGCCGGCCCGGGAAGTTGGCCTTCGCGCGCGGTGCCGAACGCCGCAACGGGACGCTGACCCTGCGCGTCGAGGCGCCCTTCGCCACCGAGGTGCAGCATATGGCGCCCCAGATCATGGAGCGCATCAACGGCTACTTCGGCTACGGCGCGGTCGCCCGGCTGCGTCTGCAGCAGGTGCCCTACAGACCGGCGCCGGACCGACCCGGTCACGCCCCTGGCCCCGCCCCTGGCCCCGCCCCTGCCCCTGGCGCCGAAACCTCGCCGGAACTGGCGGCCCGGCTGGAAGCGGTCGAGGATCCGGAGCTGCGCGCGGCCTTGGGCCGCCTCGGCCGGGCGCTCCAGGACTAGAGCATTATCCGATCTAGGAAGCGTTGACCCGGCGCCTCAAATCGGTCACTTCAGGCCGCTACAATATGTGCTATCTGGGCGCTTGTGAAATGGCGATCCGGTCAGTAGCATGCACAATATATGGTGGGTCATCACATGAATCGTCGGAACATCCTGTTAGGCGCCGCTGGCGGCGGCGTCGCAATGCTCGCCGCAAGCTGGCTACCGGCGGGGCCAGCCCGGGCCGCGGAAATGGAAATTTTCGAGGACGACCGGATCCTGGGTTCGGCCGAGGCTCCGATCACGATAATCGAGTATTCCTCGCTCACCTGCCCGCATTGCGCGTCCTTCCACGCCGGCGCCTTGCCCCAGATCAAGAAGACCTGGATCGCCGACGGCCGCGCGCGGCTGGTGTACCGGCACTTTCCGCTCGACGCCTCCGCCTTGCGGGCCGCCGCGGTCGCGAACTGCATCGAGGGACCGCGCTACTTCGGCTTCCTCGACCTCTTGTTCAAGAGCCAGAAGCGCTGGGCCAAGTCGGACGACCCGCTCAAGGCGCTGGGCCAGATAGCGCGCCTGGCGGGATTGACCCAAGAGAAGTTCGAAGCCTGCGCGAACGACGAAGCCGAGATGGACCGCATTCTCCTGCAGCGTCAGGACGGCACCCAAACCTATGACGTGCAATCGACGCCGACGCTGATCGTCAACGGCCAAAAAGTCGATCGCGCGCCCACCTTCGAGTACCTCGAAAAGGTTTTCAAGGAAATCGTCCCCGATTCTTAATCTCTCGGCCCCGGCCCCGGCTAGATCCGGGGCGGTTGCCGTTGCGGCCGCGCAGTTCAAGGAGACCAGAACCAGGTGGTACAGTTCACCAAGCTCCAGTTAGGCGGCTTCAAGTCCTTTGTCGACCCGGCGGAATTGGTGGTCGAACCGGGCGTGACCGGCATCGTCGGACCGAACGGTTGCGGCAAGTCGAACCTGGTCGAAGCGCTGCGCTGGGTGATGGGCGAGAATTCCGCCAAGCGCATGCGCGGCGGCGAGATGGACGACGTCATTTTCTCGGGTACCGCCAACCGGCCGGCGCGCAACCTGGCCCAGGTCATGGTCCACCTCGACAACAGCGACCGCCGGGCGCCGGCCATGTTCAACGAGTATAACGAAATCGAGGTGACCCGCTCGATCGAGCGCGAGCGCGGTTCGACCTATAGAGTCAACGGCCGCGAGGTGCGCGCGCGCGACGTCCAGCTGCTGTTCGCGGACGCCGCCACCGGCGCCCACTCGACGGCGATGGTCAGCCAAGGCGGGATCGGTGCGCTGATCAACGCCAAGCCGACCGACCGGCGGGCGCTGCTCGAAGAGGCGGCCGGCATCACCGGCCTGCACAACCGGCGCCACGAGGCGGAATTGCGCCTGCGCGCCGCCGAGACCAACCTGGAACGGCTCGACGACGTGCTCGCGACCCTGGAGCAGCAGCTCCGGGGCCTGAAGAAGCAGGCCCGCCAGGCGACCCGCTACCGCAACATCGCCGGTCAGATACGGCGCACCGAAGCGCTGGCGCTGCA
>CAXMQD010000314.1:0-5420 GCA_964194965.1 uncultured Acidimicrobiia bacterium
TGGACCATCTCGAGGAGGTCGTAGTCCTCCAGATACTCGTCCATCGATTCGACCGGAATGACCGGCTTGCCGGCGGCGTCGCGGGCTTGGTTGAGTGTGCTCACATGTTCGAAATAGCTGCTCGATGGGCGCAGGTGCAGCCCTGTCGCCGCGAGATCGTCGAGGCTCTCGATCCCGGGCGCGGCGGGCCCGCTGACCACCAACTCACTTACGTTCTTCCAGGTGGGCCGGGTGAAGGCCACCGACTCGCTACGTTCCGGCGTGATCGTCAGGTTGCCGAAGGCGAAGTCGGCGCGCCCCTCGCGGACGGCGGGCAGGATGGCATCGCGCGCCAGGGGCATGAGCACGACGTTCATGCGGCGGCCCTTCTTCGGATAGGTTTTGTCCAGGTAAGCTTCGAGCTCGCGCGCGATCTCGACGGCGAAACCTGTTTCGTGCATGCCGTCTCGGAGGAAGAAGAGCGGGCTGTTCGCCGTCGCGGCGCGCAGGAAGCCGCGCTCCAAAATGCCGTCGAGACCGCCCTTCCAGGGTTCGTGCGCGTGCTCCAGCAGCACGTTCGCGGCGCTCTCCGCGCTCTCGGAACCCTCGGCGCTGCCCGCCGCCGGCGCCGGTATCGGCCGCCAAGCCAAAAGGAAAGAACAAAGGATCAGCACGAAGGTTCGCATCGATCACGGCTCCCGACGGTATCGTCACATATACAAAGCTGGTTGGAGAGTCAGATCCATATTAGCCGATTTGTCCCACCGCGTATCGAGAATCGTTTACGGAGCCAGCATTCGCGCCAGGCCGAGCAGTTGCAGGTCCGAGCCCCGGGGCCCAACCAGCGAGAGGCCGAGCGGCAGCCCGTCGATTTTCGCGAGCGGCAGGCTGATCTGCGCCAGGCCGCCGAGGCCGGCGATGCACAAGAGATGCATGGCCTGGTGGCGGTAGCGGACTTCGATATCGTCGACCGGCGTATTCTTGAGCGGTGCGGCACGCGGCGAGGTCGGCAGGCACAGAACATCGCCCGCGCCCAATAGCTCGGCGATGCGCGCCCGGATGGCCTCGTGCCGCTTGCCGGCGGCGGCGACTTCGGCGGGATCGAGCCGGGCCGCCCACTCGAAGCGCTCCTTGACCCCCGGGCCGAAGGCGGGTTTGACCGCCGCGACCCAGTCTCCATGGTTGGCCCAGATCGAGGCGGCCTGAAGCGTGCGGAAAGTCTCGAACCAGGCGCCGAGCCCCTCGGGCGCCACCGTCACCTCCGCGACGGTGCCAACCCATTCCGCCACCCGCTCGATGGCGGGCGCCAGGGCATCGGCCACCGCCTCATCGACCAAGGTGAAGGCATCCACCGCCCTCAGCAAGCGGCGGGACGGCGGCGGCGCGCCGTCGTCGGCCAGGAGCACGCGGCCGACCGCCTCCAAGACCGCCGCATCGCGGGCGAACCAACCGGCCACGTCGAAGGGCGGGCCAAAGGGTATGACCCCCTCCAAGGGCACCCGGTCCACGGTCGGGCGCATCCCGAGTATCCCACAGTAGCTTGCCGGCAGGCGTACCGAGCCGCCGCAGTCGGTGCCGATCGCGAAATCCACGAGGCCGGCGGCGACGGCCGCTACCGAGCCGTTCGACGAGCCTCCGGGAATGCGGTCGGGGGCGCGGCTGTTGAGCGGCGTGCCGTAGTGCACGTTCTCGCCGGTCAGGCTGTAGGCCATCTCGTCGCTGTGGGTCTTGCCGGCCATGCGCGCGCCGGCGTCGAGCAGGCGGGTTACCGCCAGCGCCGTTTCCGTCGCCGGTTCGTGGCTGGCCAGCCATTCGGGACTGCCGAACCCGGTCCGCTGGCCGGCGATATGGAAGACGTCCTTGACCGCGAAGCTCAACCCGGAGAGCGGTCCCGAAGCGGCGCCATCGAGCGCGACGTGGCGGTCGCGGATAAACGCGCCAGCGGGATCGTTGAAGGGCAGGCTTGGTGTCTTGGGCTCCACGCTGCTGCTTCCGCTCAACTCGGCCACAGCAGTTCGGCCGGCTCGCGCCGGAACGTCATGCGTCCGCGCTTGAAGCCCATCAGCGGCGGCGAAAGCTCGGCCACGGCCGATTCCTGGTCGACGTTGTCGATGACGGTGAGATCCGCCGACTTGCCCGCCTCGATGCCGTAGTCGTCGAGATTGAGGAGCTTTGCCGAGCGCTGGGTCACCATGTTGAAGCATTCGATCTTGTCGTCGCGCTGGCCGACCTGGCAGATGTTGGCATAGAGGTTCGCCATGCGGATCAGGGAACAGTCGCCGAACGGCGTGAACGGGTTGAGCACGTTGTTCGACGAAAGATTGCAGTTGACCCCGTGGCGCAGCATCCTGTGCACCGGCACGACGCCGCGTATGACGTTGTGGTCCAGGTGGCGGCCCATGAGATAGAGGTCGGTGGACGGCAGGACCGTCACCGCGACGCCGGCATTGGCGAGGCGCTTCGTGATGCGCTCGAATTCCGGCACCTCCAAAGTCGACATCTGGGTCACGTGGCCGATCGCGACGCGCCCCCCGTAGCCGTACTCCTCGGTCCTATTGCAGACGTGCTCGACGGTCATGCCTTCGGGGCTGTTGCCGAAGTCCAGGTGCATGTCCACGTCGACGTCGAACTCGCGCGCCATCTCGAAAATCCGGTCGATCTGGCCCGGCGGACTGGAATCGGTGTAGGGAGCCCCGCCCACGACCTTGCAGCCTTTTTCGAGCCCTTCGACCATGAGCTCGTCGGTGCCCGGATTGTTGAGCAACCCTTCTTGGGGAAAGACGCAGATTTCCAGGTCGATGGCCCATTTGTATTCCTCGATGAGCGGCAGGACGCCCTCAAGGCTGCGCAGCCCGACGACGGGATCGACCTCCAGGTGGGTGCGCATGTGGGTGGTGCCCTGGAGGATGCTCTTCTCCAGCGTCTTTTTGGCACGCTCGCGCACGTCTTCGGGTTGGAACAGCTTTTTTGCCTCCGCCACCTGTCCGATGGCCTCGTCCAGCGTTCCCTCCTCGGACTTGCAGCGGTCCAGCAGGCAGGATTTATCCAGGTGGATGTGGGTTTCGATGAAGCCCGGCGAAACCAGCCGCCCACGGACGTCGATCTCCTCTCCGTCCGCGGCGAGGCCTGGCTCGATGGCGGCGATGCGGCCCCGCTCGATGCCGATGTCGACCGGAGGCCGGTCCTCTTGGCCCGCGACCCGCGCGTTTCTCAGGATGAGATCCATGTCGTCCTCCCCACTACTGGCCGCTTTTGAGCGGCATCTGTCGGTTTAGCCTATCCTCAATCTAGCGTGCCTCTTCACCCGTCGCGGCGCTTGGCAACCGCTTCGGCGAGCAGGCAGAGGATCTCGTACATCATGGTGGCGCCGACCAGGGCGGTGTTGCCGCTCGGGTCGAAGGGCGGGGCCACCTCGACCACGTCGCCGCCGACGAGATCGAGCCCGCGCAGGCCGCGCAGCAGCACCTGCGCCTCGATCGTGGTCAGCCCACCGACCTCGGGCGTGCCGGTGCCCGGCGCGTAGACCGGGTCGAGGCCGTCGACGTCGAAGGAGATATAGGTGGCGCCATCGCCCACGACTCGGCGCGCCTCGGCGATCACTGCCTCCACGCCAAGCTTCGTAAACTCCTCCATGAATACCACGCGCATGCCGGATTCCAGCGAAAAGGTCCAGCCCTCGTCCGAGTTCTGCGCCCCGCGAATGCCGATCTGGATGGTGCGCTTGGGGTCGAGCAGGCCCTCCTCGACGGCGCGGCGAAACGGCGTGCCGTGCATGTACTTGGAACCCAGAAACTCGTCCCAGGTATCGGTGTGGGCGTCGATATGGACCATGCCGAGCGGTCGCCGCTTGTCGGCGATGGCGCGGAAGATCGGCAGGGTAATCGTGTGGTCGCCGCCAGCGCTGAGTGGCGCCGCCCCGGCCGCATGGACGCGGCCATAGAACTCGGCGATGTCGTCGAGGCAGGCTTCGAGCTCGTAGATCTGCGAGAACGCCACGTCGCCCAGGTCGCCGACCCGGCAGAGGTCGTAGGGATTGACCTTGGTGACGTGATGAATCGCGCGCATCAGGGTAGACATATTGCGCATTTCGCGCGGCCCATGCCGCGCGCCCGGACGGTTGGTCACCCCGAAATCGAAGGGCACGCCGATCAGCGCGATGTCGAGCTCCCGCGGATCGCGCACCTGCGGCGCCCGCATGAAGGTCGCGATCTCGGCGTAGCGCGGCGCCAGCATGGCCTCGCGCTCCGTCGTGCCCGCAAGGGTGTCTTGGGCCGCGCGCTCGACCGGTTTGTCCATGACCTTCCACCTCCCTGATTCATCGCCGCAGGATTGGGTCTGTACCTACGTTAAGACAAGACGGTTCGCCACAAAAGGCTGCTGCAATCGCGTGGCGGCGTCTTGGTAGATGATACCAAGGTGTCCTCTTTGGTATAAAGTGGCGAATCGAATAAAAGACGAGGCACGATGACCGAAGGAACCTTTGTGCTTGAACCAGGCCGGCTATCGCTCGCCGCCCTGCGCCGAATCGAACGCGACGGCGTGGCCATCGCGCTGGCGCCCGAATGCCGGGACCTGGTGGAGCGGGCCCGGGACCTGGTGAACGCGATCGTCGCGGCGGGCACGCCGACCTATGGCGTCAACACCGGCCTGGGCACCCTGTCTTCGCGCAGCATCGCGCCCGAAGACCTTGAGGAGATGCAGAGCCGCCTGCTCCTGTCCAATGCGGCCGGGACCGGCGCGCTGTTGTCCGAGGCCGTGGTTCGGCGCCTCATGCTGCTCAAGATCAACACCCTGGCCCGGGGCCGCTCGGGGGTTCGGCCGGAGCTGATCGACGCGCTGGTCTCGCTCTACAACGCCGGTATTACGCCCTGCATTCCGGCCAAGGGGTCCGTGGGCGCCTCGGGCGATCTGGCGCCGCTCGCCCATCTCGGCGTGGCGCTGCTCGGCGAGGGCGAGGTCCAGCTCAAAGGCGAGACCCTCGCGGCCGCCGACGGGCTCGCCCGGGCCGGGCTCGAGCCCCTGCGCCTCGCGCCCAAGGAAGGCCTGGCAATGGTCAACGGCACCCAGGTCTCGACCGCCCTTGCGGTGGCGGGGATCTTCGCCGCCGAGCAGGTTTATGCCGCCGCGCTGGTCGCGGGCGCGCTTAGCGTGGAGGCGGCGCTCGGCCGGGAGATGCCGTTCGACCCGCGGCTCCACGAGGTTCGCGGCCAGCACGGCCAGGCCGAGGTGGCGGCGGCCCTGCGCGGTCTGCTGGCGGGCAGCGGAATCAGGGCCATCGCCGCCGATCGCGGCCGCATGCAAGACCCCTATTCCTTGCGTTGCCAGCCCCAGGTGATGGGCGCCTGCCTCGACCACCTGCGCTTCGCCGCCGGGATTATCGAGCGCGAGCTCAACGCGGTGACCGACAACCCCCTGGTGTTCGCGGAAACCGGCGAAATTCT
>CAXMQD010000315.1:0-2467 GCA_964194965.1 uncultured Acidimicrobiia bacterium
CGGGGAAGCCCGGTTGAGTCATGGGCGGTCCGCAAGGCCTGGCTGGGTGATCCGCCATCCTCGCGACGCTGGAGGCGCCTGGCAAGGCTCCCCATAACCCTCGACGCGCGTCATGCTGGAGGATAACGTTCGGGCAAATCGGCTTTCGAAGTGTCATGCCATGACTTGGCTCCGCTTGTTGGTTCTCGTCGCCTTGTCACTCGTTGCCAGCAGCGTGGCCATGGCTGCCAACATCGATGGCAGCTGGTGCGCCGACGATGGGCGGTGGATTAGCGTCGACGGTGTTGCCGTGATGACCCCCGGCGGGCAGCCGGCGACCGGGCGCTACACGGCCCGGGCCTTCACCTTCGTGCTGCCGGCCGGTGAGTGGCAGGCGGGCGCCGAAATCTGGGTGGAGTCGAAGGGGACCGACGCCGTGCGGGTCAGCAGCCTCAGGGCCGGCCACCAGGGCCCGCCGCCGCACGACCTCTGGCGGCGCTGCCGCATCACTTGATCGGAGGCGCTGCCGCATGTTTTACGAGACCAAGGACCCCCACGGACTGAAGCACAATCCCTTCAAGTCGCTGGTCGTGCCGCGGCCGATCGGCTGGATCTCTTCGCGCGACCGGGACGGCCGGGTGAACCTGGCGCCCTTCAGCTACTTCAACGCGGTCGCCGACAACCCGCCGACGGTGATGTTCAGTGCCGGCGGCAAGCACCTGGAGGGCGGCCACAAGGACACGCCGCTCAACGTCGAGGCGACCGGCGAGTTCGTGTTCAACCTGGCGACCTGGGATCTGCGCGACAAGATGAACCTGACCTCGGCGACGGCGCCGCGCGACTGGGACGAGTTCAAGCTGGCGGGCCTCACGCCGGTGCCGGCGCGCCTCGTCGACCTTCCCATGGTCAAGGAAAGCCCGGCGCATTTCGAGTGCCGCTACCTGCAGACCGTGGAGGTGCCCACGAACGACCCCGACTATCCCAACAAGGTCGTGTTCGGCCAGGTGATCGCCATCCATATCGACGACCGTTTCATCGAGGACGGCATGGTGAACCTGGCCGCGATCAAGCCGATCGCCCGGCTCGGCTATTTCGACTACACGGTGGTCGAGACCATCTTCCCCATGCGCCGCCCGGTGTTCGAAGAGCTCACGCCGCCGGAGGACAATTAATGGTCGTGTCCGATAGTTGGTGGAAATTGGTTTTCGGCGTAGCTCCCGATCACGATGGTTGCTCAATCAGGCAGCGAGGTCAATCGGCTGCTTGACCGGCGCCTGGTCCAGCGTTTGCCAGCCATCGACGCGGCGCATGGCGATCTGCCCCGAGGCCATCAAGGCCCAGAACAGCATGGCCGCGGTCTCCGCGTTGGGCAGCGCGCATTGGGTCTTCACCCGGCGCTTGAACTCTCCGTGCAGGCGTTCGATGGCGTTGGTGGTCCGCAAGGACTTCCATTGCCGCGGTGGATAGCGCAGGAAGGTGAACAGCCGCTCGCCGGCCTCCTCCAGGCTGTCGGCCACGCCCCGACACCGGAGCCGCCACTTGGCCAGGAACGCCTTGCGTTTCCTCAGCACATCCTCGGCGTCCTCGGCGTACATCATGTCGCTATAGTCGGCCTTGATCTCCTCATGCAGCTCCTTGGGCGCATGGGCCAGCAGGTTGCGTTCCTTGTGCACCGTGCAGCGCTGCACCGGAATATCGCTCCACAGGCTGGCCAGCGCCGCCTCCAGGCCCTTGCCGCCGTCGACGATGAGGAGCTCCGGCGCCTTCAGCCCACGGGCGAGAAGGTCCTCCAGCACATGGCGCCAGGCCGCCTCGGTCTCTCCGCCCATGTTCTTGATCGCGAGCAGGACCTTTTGGCCGTCGCGGCGCACCCCAAGCACCACCAGCAGCGGGATCGACATCACCCGCCTGTCGAGACGCGCCTTGACGCCGGTGCCGTCCAGGATCAGCCGGACAATGTCCTCGCCCGACAGGTCCCGAGCCTGCCAGCTCTCCCAGTCGGTCTTTACCTTGCGCCAGGCACGGCTCACCGCGTCCTTGCCGACCTTGCCCCCGAACAGGCCGGCCAGCGCCCGGCGGACACGGCGCGTATTGGTGCCGGCAAGGTAGCAATTGGCGATGATCGCCTCGGCCCGTTTGGTCAGCCGCTTGTAGGCCTGGAGGGTCTGGCTCCTCCATTCCTTCTCACCGCCATCCCCGTCGCGCAGGCGGACGCGGGGAAGTGACACCGTCAGCGCTCCAAAGGTGCCGACAAGCTGCCGCTGCCGGTGGCCGTTGCGATAGCCCTTGGGCGGGCCGTTGCGTTGATAGCGCTTGCGGCCGCCCAGCGCCACGTGCGCTTCCTCCTCCACCACAGCCTCGATGAAGGCGCGGACGCGAAAGCGGATCGCATCCTCCAGGGGATCGAACCAGTCCTCACCGGAAAATGGAATGGCCGACGTCGATGCTGTAAGATGTTCCATGGCGTAAGCTCCTTTCGGCGGCTGCA
>CAXMQD010000316.1:0-19632 GCA_964194965.1 uncultured Acidimicrobiia bacterium
CTGCTGGGCGAGTGCCACGGCGCGAGCCTACAAATCTTGGGTGGCCGGGCGGGGGAGCGGGCCGGCGGTGCCGAGGCGAAAGCCTCGTTAGAAACTAAAGCGTCCCCGGATAGGCGCCGCCGTCGATTAGCAGGTTCTGGCCGGTGATGTAGCCGGCCTGCTGGCCGCACAGGAAGGCGCAGGCCTCGCCGAACTCCGCCGGGTCGCCGAAGCGTCCGGCCGGGTGGGCGGCCGTGCGGTCGGCCACGACCTCATCCACGCTGCGCCCGGATTTCTTGGCCACGGTCGCGATGTTGCCGCGCAGGCGGTCGGTGTCGAAGGACCCGGGCAGAAGGCCGTTGATGGTCACGTTGTGGAGCACGGTCTTGCGCGCGATCCCGGCGACGAAGCCGGTGAGGCCGGCGCGCGCGCCGTTGGACAGGCCGAGGATGTCAATCGGCGCCTTGACCGCCGAGGAGGTGATGTTGACGATGCGCCCGAAGCGGCGGTCGATCATGCCGTCGACGGTCGCCTTGATCAGCTCGATGGCGGTCAGCATGTTGGCGTCCAGCGCCTTGATCCAATCGTCCCGGGTCCAGTCGCGGAAGTCGCCCGGCGGCGGCCCGCCGGCGTTGTTGATCAGGATGTCCGGATTGGCGCAGGCGCCGAGCGCGGCGGCGCGGCCCGCTTCGGTCGTGATGTCGGCGGCGACGGTCACCACGTTCGCGCCGGTCGCCGCGCGGATTTCCTCGGCGGTCGCCTCCAGCGGCCCGGGGGTGCGCGCCACGATGGTCACGGCCACGCCTTCGCGCGCCAGCGACATCGCGCAAGCACGCCCCAAGCCCTTGCTCGCCGCGCACACCAGCGCGGTCTTGCCCTTCAGTCCTAGATCCATGTCGTTCCTCGCCTTGGTTTGGTTTGGTTTGGTATGGTTTGTTCGGGCGCTCGTTCAGTCCCGGGCCGTTTCATAACCTTCCAGCACCCGCCGCGCCAGGGGCACGGTAACCGCCCGGCCCTCGGCCAGCGAGGCGCGGTCGAGCGCCGCGACCAGCGCCCGCGCGGCGGCGAAGGAGCGCTCCATGCGCGCGAGCAGATAGCGCACCACCTCCGCGCCGATCAGGAGCTGGCGGTCGGCGCAAAGTTTGACCAACAGCGCCTCCATCAGCGCATCGTCCGGTGCCTCCAGGCGCGCCGCGGCGGCGGCCGCCAAACGGGAACTCAAATCCGCCAACCGGCAGGGCCAGCGCGCCGGCGCCGCGCGCCCGGTCAACAGCAGCTGACCGCCGCGCTCGGCCAAGCTGTTGTGAAGATGGAGCAGGCGCTCCGCCATGGCGGCCTCCCCGGCCATCCCCCCGGCCATCCCCCCGGCCATCCCCCCGGCCGCCCCCGCTCCCGCCAATACCGTATCGGCGTTGTCGAGTACGCAGGCCCGCGCCGCGCCCAGAAGCTCCGGCGGCTCGGCCTCGGCCAGCCGCGGCCCATCGATCTCGACCGCGCCGCTGGCCGCGCGCCAGACCTGGCATAGATGGGTCTTGCCGCTGCCGGGCGGACCATAGAGCGCGAGCGCCGGGCCGGGCCAGTCGGGCCAGCGGTCGATCCAGGCGACCGCGACCTCGTTGGACGGCGCGACCAGGAAATCCTCGCGCCCAAGCGCCGGGCGCGGAGCCAGCTCGAGCGGCAGCTGCGCGGTCCCGGTCACGCCGGCGAACCCCCGCCATCCCCTGGGCCATCATGATAGAAGCCGCTGGCCAGATAGCGCCCCAAACCGAAGCGCACGCCGACCCCGACCACCGCCGCCATCGGAATCGCCAAGAGCAGTCCGAGGAAGCCGAATAGCGCACCGCCGGCGAGCAGCGCGAAGATGATCCAGACCGGATGCAGCCCGACCCTCTCCCCGACCAGCCGGGGGGTCAGAATGTAGCCCTCGACCGTCTGACCGACGACGAAGACCGCGGCGACGATGGCGATCGGCTGCCAGGCGTCGAACTGCAACAGCGCCAAGCCGACCGACAGCAACAGGCCGACGATGGCGCCGACGTAGGGCACGAACGACAGCAGCCCGGCGGCGATCCCGATCACCAGCCCGAAGTCGAGCCCGGCCAGGGACAGGCCGAGGCCGTAGTAGACCGCGAGGATGAAACAGACCGTGCCCTGACCGCGCAGGAACCCGGCCAGCGTCGCATCGACGGCGCGGGCCTGTTCGCGAATCGTCTCGGCATGCCGGCGCGGCAACCAGCCGTCGACCTTGGCAATGATCTGGTCCCAGTCGCGCAGCAGGTAGAAGGCGACCACCGGCGTGATCACCACGAGCGAGATCAAGTTGGCCAAGGCCACCCCGCCGCTGATCACCCCGCTCAAAAGCCGGGTCGCCCAGGTCACCAGCCGTTCCGACGAGCCCGCGAGCGCAGCCTCGATCTGTTCCATCATGGCCGGGTCGACCCGCGCCTCGACGAGTGCGAGCAACCTGGTCAACTGCCCGCGCAGAGTCTCGACGAAATCGGGCGCCCGCTCGAGCAAGCTCACCACCTGCCCGGCCAGGACCGGGAGCAACAACAGGAAGCCCACCACCGACAGCATTAGAAATGCCACCGTGAGCACGGCCGTGGCGAGAGTTCGGGACAGGCCCCAGCCCTCGAGCCGGTCGCAGATCGGGTCGAGCAGGTAGGCGATCGCCATGCCAGCCACGAAGGGCAGCAGCATGCCACGCAACAGGAATAGCGCCACCAGGAATACCGCCAAGCCGATCAACCAGAATCGCAGGTGCCGCTCGACGGTCATGGCGTGTCCGCCCCCCGGACCCGGTGCCTGCTCGGATGTCTGCCCCGATATCTGTCCCGATACCCGCGCCGGCTCATTGGTCATGCTCCATCAGCACCGCCATGGTGCTCCATTTGTAGACGTAGGCGGCGCCCGACACGAAGGTCGTCAGCACCACGATATAGACCAGCGCCTCCGAAAGATATGCCAAGCGCAGGTCCAGGCCCAGTTCGGCCAGCACTATCGCGGCCAAGGCAAGCTGGACCACGGTGTTGATCTTGCTGATGAACAGCGGCTTCATCTTGAGCGACTGGGTGATGGTGTGGAACAAGAGCGCGCCGCAGACGATCAGAAGATCGCGAAACACGACCAAAAACACCAGCCAAGTCGCGATGTAATCGACCTGGGCCAAGGCCACATAGGTGCCGACCAAAAGCGCTTTGTCGGCGAGCGGGTCGAGGTAGGCGCCGATCTCGCTGACCGCGTTCAGGCGCTTGGCCAGATAACCGTCGAGCGCATCGGAGGCCGCCGCGACGACGAAGATCCAGAACGCCGCCGTCATATAGTCCTGCAGGATCACGTAAACCGTCACCGGCACCGCCAGGATGCGTGCCAGGGTGATGAGATTGGGAATCCGCGCGAGCGCGTCGCGAAACTTCACTCGGCTGTCGGAATGTTTGGCGCATTCATAGGGTCCGCCACGGGAGCATCCGCTATGGGGGCGCCTATCGCCGAAACATCCGGCTGGGCAGCGGGCGCGGCGGCGGCCTCCGGTTCCGGAGTGGCGCCCGGCGCCGGCGCCTTCGGCGGGGCGTTCCCGGCCAGACGCAGCTCCCAGCCAACCCCGGGATTGAGCGCCAGGTTCAAGTCGCTCTGGGCCATGGCCAGGACCAGCTGCTCCTCCCCGCCGACGAAGGTGATCGCCATCTCGGTCTTGCTGCGCGAGAGCGCCGTGACCTCGATGCCGCGCACCGCGGCGACACCGGCCAGCCGGCGCTTGACCTCGAGCAGCTCGGCGAGCCCACTGGCGGGCACGGTAATCGCGATCTGGCTCTGGCTGCCGGGGCGCAGCAGATTGCCCTGTTTCCAGGTCTCTTGCATGGCGGCGTCGACCGCTTCGGCCGCGAGCGCCAGCAGGTCCTGGACCGTGCCGCCCGCCGGCTGCCGGTAGGTGTCGATGGTGGTCTGCTGCGCGTAGCGGCCGAGGCGCACGGTGCCGACCTGCAGGCTGGCCAGGCCGACCACCGGGTCGCCGAGCAGCACGGACTGCGTGATCAGCACATCCTCCGCGCCGTAGCGCCGCGCAATCGCGCCCAAGGCCTCGGCGTCGCTGTTGAGGGCGCGCGCCGCATCGACCGCGGCCAGGTCGCCGAGATCGCCCAGCGGCACGATCAGCGGCACCAACCAGCCGCCCGGAGGCCGGGCCGCCCAGGCCGCCCACCAGGGATTGCCCTCGCCCCACAACACCGCCGCGTCCCCGGCGCCGAAGATCGGCAGCACCACGACCGGTTTGCTCATGGTCTCGGCGTGTTGCAAGCCGTTATAGCGCAGCAACTCACGCACCGGGCCGGGCCGGAAGCGGAAGGTCAGCTCGGCCAGGTAGCGGACATCGGAGGTGCGCTCGTGGCCGACCGAGAAATCCTGCACGTAAGCCAGGATCTGCGGCGCCTCGAGCGGACGCAGCGAACCGAGCTCCGTGCGCGGCAGCAACCGGGCCACCAGCTTCGCCATCGCCTTGACGTGGCCCTCGGCGTGGGCCGCCTCACGCGCGGCGGCCGCGGTCTCGGCGGTCACGTCGACCTGCACTCCGGTCACCGTGAAGACGTGGGAGCCGGCCTCGGCGCCACGCGGCACGAATGCCAAATTGGCGGCCGTAAGCAGCAAGCCGAGGAACAGGGCGGCCGAAGCGCGGCGAATCCACATTGCAAAGCATCCCGGATACAGTATTTTCGCCCCGCAAGCCGAGGTTTCCGAGGCGGCGCGCCGCGCCGCCCCTCGACCGACTTCATACTCCATGTGGCCGGAGGACGCCATAACAAGCCGCAACTCCCTGACCTACAAGGATGCCGGTGTCGACATCGAGGCCGGCAATGCCTTCGTCGAGGCCATCAAGCCTTTGGCCAAAGCGACCGCGCGGCCCGGCGCCGGCGCCGGCCTGGGCGGTTTCGGCGCGTTCTTCGACCTCAAGGCGGCGGGCTACGCGGACCCGGTGCTGGTTGCCGCCACCGACGGTGTCGGCACCAAGCTGATGATTGCCATCGCCGCGGACAGCCACGACAGCGTCGGCATCGACCTGGTCGCCATGTGCGTCAACGATCTGGTGGTCCAGGGCGCCGAGCCGCTGTTCTTCCTCGATTATTACGCCACCGGCAAACTCGACCCGGAAGCCGGGCGCGCGGTGGTGGCCGGTATCGCCGAGGGCTGCCGCCAAGCCGGCTGTGCGCTGGTCGGCGGCGAAACCGCGGAAATGCCGGGCCTCTACGCGGCCGGCGACTACGATTTGGCGGGCTTCGCCGTGGGTGCGCTCGAGCGCGGCCAGGCGCTCACCGGTGAGACGGTCGAACCCGGAGACATCGTATTAGGGTTGGCCTCTAGCGGATTGCATTCAAACGGATTTTCCCTGGTGAGAAAGATCGTGGAGACGCTCGGCCTCGGCTTCGACGGACCCGCGCCCTTCGACCCGGAGCAGAGCCTGGGCGCGGCGCTGCTGGCGCCAACGCGCATCTATGTGAAGGCCTGCCTGGCCGCGCACCGCGCCGGCCGCCTCAAGGCCTTGGCGCACATCACCGGCGGCGGTTTGCCGGAAAATTTGCCGCGGGTGCTGCCGCCCGAAGTCGCGGTCGAGATCGACGGGCTGAACTGGCCGGTGCCGCCGGTGTTTCCCTGGCTGGCGCACGCGGGCGGCACGGCGCTCGACGACATGCTGCGCACCTTCAACTGCGGCCTGGGCATGGTCGCGGTGGTCGCGTCCGAGGACGAAGCGGCCGCGCGCGAAATATTGACCGACCACGGCGAGACCGTGACCCGGATCGGCCATGTGGTGGCGCGCGATCCCGGCGCCCCGGCACTCGCGATCCGCGACCTCGACGCCACATGGCCTTCAGGATACGGGCCCTCAGAATCCGGGCCGTCAGAATCTGGGCCGTCATGACCGAGGTTGCGCGCAAGCGGGTCGGGGTACTCATCTCGGGCCGCGGCAGCAACCTCCAGGCGCTGCTCGACGCCTGCGCCGATGGCGCCTTTCCGGCCGAGATCGCGCTGGTGATCTCCGACCAGGCGGCGGCGCCGGGCCTGGAGCGGGCCGCGAGCGCCGGGGTCCCGAGCCGGGTCATCGCGCGCCGCGACCACCCGGACAAGGCCGCCCACGACGCCGCCATGACCGCGGCGCTCGAAGCCGCCGGGGTCGAATTGGTTTGCCTCGCGGGCTTCATGCGCCTGTTGAGCGAGGCTTTCGTCGACCACTGGCGCGACCGCCTGATCAACATCCACCCCTCTCTGCTGCCGCTGTTTCCCGGGCTCGACACTCACGACCGGGCGCTCGCGGCCGGGGTCAAGCTGCACGGCTGCACGGTGCATTTCGTGCGCTTCGAGATGGACAGCGGCCCGATCGTCGGCCAAGCGGCGGTGCCGGTGCTGCCTGGCGACGATTCCGCGACGCTCGCCGCCCGGGTACTGGCGGCCGAGCACCAACTCTACCCCCACTGCCTGAGGCTAGTGGCGGAGGGCCGGATCGAGATTCGCGGCGAGATATCGGAAACGCCTGGCATCGATCCGGCGGCGCGGCTGGTCAACCCGGCACCCTGACGCCTCTCGGTTCGGGGCCGGATTGGGGCCGGTTCGGGGCCGGATTGGGGCCGGTTCGGGCACTGTCCGTCATGGCCGGAGGCGCGCCGGCGATATAGACTGAGCTTCGGCATCGCGAACCTGGCACCGGGGAGGGCCCATGCAAGGTACGCCTTTCAGCGGCCGCGCGGTCAGCGCGCTGGGTCTCGGTTTGCTGATCGCGGTCGGAATTCTGGCGGTGTTGTTCCTGGTGGCGCTGTCGCTCGGCTGGGACCTCGGAATTTCGGTGCAGGATATCGAGGACCGGATTCTGTCCTGGGGCTCCTGGGGCATCGCCGGCTCGATCGGGCTCATGGTGTTGCACTCCTTCGTGCCGTTCCCGGCTGAATTTCTGGCCCTCGCCAACGGCATGCTCTACGGCCCGGTTTGGGGCATCGCCATCACCTGGACCGGCGCCATGCTCGGCGCTTTCGCGGCCTTCGGCCTGGCGCGCTGGCTCGGCCGGCCGTTCGTGGCGCGCATGGTGACGCGGCGCAACTGGCAGGTGCTCGACGATTGGGCCGCGCGCCAGGGCGCCGGCATGGTCCTGATCGCCCGCTTCATCCCGGTGATCGCCTTCAACTTGATCAACTATGCCGCCGGCTTGACCCGAATGTCCTGGTGGACCTTCGCCTGGACCACCGGCATTGGTATCCTGCCGGTGACCGCGCTGATGGTGATCATGGGCGACAACATCGACACCCTGGCCTGGCAGTGGTGGCTGGTGCTGCTGGTCGCTGCCCTGGTGCTGTGGTTCGCGGTTCGGCGCAAGCTCGCGCCACCGCCGCGCGGCCCGGGCGGCGAGGCGCCCTGACCCCCCTGCCGCCCCCCGGGCCCCCCCGGGGGCCTCTTGCCGAAAAGCCGGACTTCGGATAAGATGAACCCTGAAATTCGAACGCCAATACCGCGCGCGACAGGCTATTGGAGAAAGATAATATGTCCGATCAGCAGATGCTCGAGGAGCACCAGAAGACCTGGAACGGCTTCGTCAAGCTGATCTTCTGGTCGGCCGCCGCATCCGCGGCCACGCTTATCCTGTTGGGAATCTTCCTGGTCTGGACGTAGACCGCGCCACGCCCCGCCGGCCGGTGCCCCGGCCTCGCCTGAAAGCCCTTTATCCGACGATCTCGTCGTCCTCGAAGAAGAAGGCGATCTCCGTGGCCGCGGTCTCGGGGGCGTCGGAACCGTGCACCGAGTTGGCCTCGATGGATTCGGCGTGCTCCGCGCGGATCGTCCCCGGCGCCGCGTCGGCCGGATTTGTCGCGCCCATGACCTCGCGGTTCTTGGCGATCGCGTCCTCGCCTTCGAGCACCTGCACAACCACCGGCCCAGAGGTCATGAAGGCGCAGAGGTCGTCGTAGAACGGCCGCTCCTTGTGCACCGCGTAGAACGCCCCGACCCGCTCCGGGCTCAGGCGCAGGCGCCTCTGGGCGACAATGCGCAGGCCCGCGGCCTCGAAGAGGGCATTGATCTTGCCGGTGATGTTGCGCCGCGTGGCGTCCGGCTTGATGATCGACAGAGTTCTCTCGATGGCCATGAGCGGGCCTCTCCTCGTGGTCTTGGATGGGGTGGCGGGGTTATAGGGGCAAAGCCAGTCACGGGCAACCGGCCGCGAGGCGCCCCTTTAGGCCGCATCGCGCCCGTGTTATCACCCGGCCCGCCATGCTGAGCATCAACGATCTAGTTTATCGCGCCGGCGGCCGGCCGATCATCGACGGCGCAACCCTGACCGTGGGTCCGGGCGAGCGTATCGGGCTGATCGGGCGCAACGGCAGCGGCAAATCGACTCTGCTCAAGCTGATCGCGGGCGAGCTGCAGCCCGACGGCGGCGAGATCGGATTGGCCCGGCGCGTGCGCCAGGGCGGGGTTGCCCAGCATGCGCCGTCCGGGCCGGAGAGTCTGATCGATACCGTACTGGCCGCCGATACCGAGCGCCGCGACCTGCTCGCCGAGGCCGAGACCGCCCAGGACCCGGCACGCATCGCCGATATCCACGAGCGGCTGGCCGTGATCGGCGCCGAGACGGCACCGGCGCGCGGAGCCCGCATCCTGGCGGGGCTCGGTTTCGACGAAGCCGCCCAGCAGGGTGCCTGCGGCGAACTATCGGGCGGCTGGCGCATGCGCGTGGCGCTCGCCGCGTTGTTGTTCTCGGCGCCCGATTTGTTATTGCTCGACGAGCCGACCAACCACTTGGATTTGGAGGCCACGCTGTGGCTGGAAGGCTATCTCAACGGCTTCCCCGGCACCCTGATCCTGGTCTCCCACGACCGCGACCTGCTCAACAAGATCCCGCGCAAGATCGTCCACCTGGAAGGCGGCAAATTGACCGCCTACGCCGGCAACTACGACCGCTTCGAGCGCACCCGGCGCGAGCAGCTCGAACGCCAGTCGGCAATGGCCACCCGCCAACAGGTCCAGCGCAAGCACATCCAGGCCTTCATCGACCGCTTTCGCTACAAGGCCAGCAAGGCACGCCAGGCCCAGTCGCGCATCAAGATGCTGGAGCGCATGGAGCCGATCGCCAGCGTCATCGAGTCGCGCACTACGAGCTTCGACTTTCCCGAACCCAAGACCCTGGCGCCGCCGCTGATCACCATCGAGAACGCCCAGGCCGGCTACGTGCCCGGCGTCCCGGTACTGCGCGATCTGAACCTGCGCCTGGACATGGACGACCGCATCGCGCTGTTGGGCGCCAACGGCAACGGCAAGTCGACCTTCATGAAGCTGCTGGCGGGACGGCTCGCGCCCCAGGCCGGCCGAATGGCGACCTCGGCCAAGCTCGAGGTCGGCTACTTCGCCCAGGATCAGGCCGAGGAGCTCGACCTCGGCGCGACGCCGTTGCAACACCTGGCGCGTGTCCAGCCCGAACAGACCAGCACCCGCCTGCGCGCGCAACTGGGCCGCTTCGGTTTCGGCCGCGATCATGCCGAGCTCGAGGTCGGGCGCCTGTCTGGCGGCGAGCGCGCGCGCCTGCTGTTCGCGCTGATGAGCCGCAAGGCGCCCCAGGTGCTGCTGCTCGATGAGCCGACCAATCACCTCGACGTCGACGCCCGCGAGGCCCTGGTGCAGGCGCTCAACGGCTATCCGGGCGCGGTCGTGCTGGTGTCTCACGACCCGCACCTGATCGGCCTGGTCGCCGAGCGTCTGTGGCTGGTGGCGGACGGTCAGGTCGCGGCCTTCGACGGCGATCTAGACGACTACCGGCGCCACCTGCAGGAGCAGCGCCGCGCCGAGCGGAGCCAGGCGCGCGCGGCTAAAACGGCGGACCCGGACGGCGAACCAGTGGCCGGCCACGCCCCGGGCCGCCCCCCGAGCCGTAAGGACCAGCGCCGGGCCGGGGCCCAGGCGCGCGCCGCCGCCGCCCATCTGCGCAAGGCGGCCAAGGAGGCAGAGGCACGGATCGCCAAACTCGACCGCAAGAAGGCGGCGCTGGAGGCGCGGCTCGCCGAGCCGGAAGTTTACGACGGCCCAACCGCCGCCTTACAGGCGCTACAGGTCGAGCACGGCGCGATCAAGCAGGCCTTGACCGCCGCCGAGGAAGCATGGCTCGATGCCCAGTCTGCGGTCGAGGCGGCTACCGAAGAGGCCTGACCGGACCAATCCCAAGCGCGAGAACCACGCTCATGATGGACCGCAACCTCTATATCGCTTTTTTTGCCGCGACCACGATCATGATCCTGCTGCCGGGACCCTCGGTCATGCTGACGGTCGCCCACTCCATCAGCTTCGGCTGGCGCCGGGCGCTGGCGACGGTCACCGGGGCGACCATCGGGGTCGGCATCCAGCTGGCCATCACGCTGGTGGGCATGACCTCGCTTATGGTGCTGATGGCGGAGTGGTTCGAGTGGCTGCGCTGGGCCGGCGTCGCCTACCTGGCCTATCTCGGCATTCAGCAGTGGCGCGCCAAACCCGATTCCGAAGCCGCGCCGACGGTGCGCTCGGGCCGCTCGCTGCTGATCCAGGGCGTGGTGGTGACCACCGCCAATCCCAAGTCGATGTTCTTCCTGGCCGCCTTCTTCCCGCAATTCATCGACCCGGTGGCGGCGCCGGGACCCCAGTTCGCCTTGCTCGGCGTGACCTTCCTGGCGATCACCTTCGGCTTCACCGGGCTGTGGGCGGTGGCCGCGAGCCATGCGGGCGGCGCCTTCCGCACGCGCCGCGGCATCCGTTTGCGCAACCGCATCGCCGGCTCGCTGATGCTCGGCGCCGGCCTCGGATTGGCGCTCGTACGCCGGAGCTGATCCGCAAGACCGGTTCACAAAACCTTCACCGAGCCTTGCAGGTCGCGCGGGGCTGGATTGCGCAATGGACGCGCCCCAGGTTGGGCGTCCGGGCGTAACATTCGCTTCGCCCAAGTCGGGCGAACGGAGCGATCATGACCATGCCGGCAGACACGGCCTCGGCAAACGCAACAACGGCGTTGCCCCCCACCACCACGGATCTATCGTCGCGCGGCGCCCAGGACGCCGCCGGGGACGCCGCCAGGGACACCGCCGGGGACACCGGGCGCGGCATCGCGCAGATGGTGTTGGCGGTCGGGCTCTATTCGATCATGGACGCGATGATTAAGTGGCTCGGGCCGAGCTATCCGACCATGGAACTGGTGTTCTTCCGCAGCCTCTTCGCTTTCATCCCGATCGCCTATGTCCTGTGGCGCAGCGGCTCCCTCGCCGGGCTCAGGACCCGAAACCTCTTCGGCCACGGCGCGCGTTCGCTGGCTGGGCTGATCTCGATCAGCCTGTTTTTCTACGCTTACACCCGAATGCCGCTGGCCAACGTGGTCGCGATCAGCTTCGCGGCGCCCCTGCTGGTGACCGCGCTTTCCGTGCCCTTGCTGGGCGAGCGCGTCGGTTGGCGGCGCTGGAGCGCGGTCCTGGCCGGCTTCCTCGGTGTCATCGTCATGGTCAAGCCCGACGCCGGGCTGTTCGACCGGATTGCGGTGATCGCGCTTGTGGCCACCGTGTTCTATGCGCTGGTGATCGTGTCGATCCGCAAGCTGAGCCGGACCGAGACCCCGACCGCCATCGTGTTCTACTACGCCCTGACCTCGACGCTGATCACCGGCGCGGTCCTGCCCTTCGTTTGGGTCATGCCGGATGCGGAGGGCTGGGTACTGCTGATCCTGGTCGGCGTGATCGGCGGTATCGCCCAGTTCGCCATGACCAACGCTTACCGCCTGGCCACCGTCTCGATCATCGCGCCCTTCGACTATATGCACATCATCTGGGCGGCGCTGTTGGGCTTTTTCATCTGGGGCGAGGTGCCGGGCAACACGATCTGGATTGGCACCGCGATCGTGATGGCGAGCGGCATCTACATCCTGTTCCGCGAAGCCCGCCTGGGCCTGCCCCGCGGCATCGCAAGGCGCCTGACCGGGCGAAGGTAAGGCGCGGCGTCGCTGAGGGGCGCGAACCATTTACGGTTCTCCAGGCGTGCATGGCTTATCCGCTGACGCGCCCCGTTGGCCTAGCCGGAAGTGTCGGGTGGATGGAGAGGAAATTTTCCTGAAAGCGGTGTGAATATGTATGATCGCATCGCGTTGGAAGATGACTTGGGAAATACCGGATAAAATGTCCCGCAAAAAAGTTGCCGTCATCGGCTGTGGATTTTTTGCCCCCAACCACTTGCACGCCTGGAACGAAATTTCCCAGGCGGAACTGGTGGCGGTTTGCGATCTCGACGAAAAAAAGGCCGCCCATGCGGCAACGGCGTTCTCCGTTCCCGCGAAATATACCGATGCCGCGGAAATGATCGAACAGGCGAAACCGGATCTTGTCGATATCGTCACCACCATGGCGTCCCACCGAATGCTGGTGGAGCTTTGTGCCGCCAAGGGTATCGCGGTGATCGTGCAAAAACCCTTCGGCCCCTGTTATGACGATTGCCTCGCCATGGTCCGGGCGTGCGACGAAGCCGGGGTCATGTTGATGGTGCACGAGAATTTTCGCTTTCAACATCCCCTGCGCCAGGTCAAATCGGTTGTCGATTCCGGCGTTATTGGCGATCCGCTGTGGGGACGGCTTTCGTTCCGTACCGGCTACGATGTGAAATCGGGCCAGCCCTATTTATTCGACGAGGAGCGGTTTATCGTTCTCGATCTGGGCATCCATGTTCTCGACCTGGCCCGGGTGTTTTTTGGCGAGGTGGAGACTGTCTATTCGCGTCACGCACGGATCGATCCCCGCATCAAGGGCGAGGACATGGCAACCATCATGCTCGGCCATGTGAACGGCGCCACCAGTATTGTCGACATCACCTACGAGAGTCACCGGTATCCGGATTCGTTTCCGCAAACCTTGTTGACCATCGAAGGCCGCAACGGCGCACTGGAATTGAAACATGATTTTCAGCTGTCTCTATCGGAAAATGGCGAACAACGGACGATGGACCTTTCGACGCCGTTGCGCGCCTGGACGTCCCAACCCTGGCACGTGGCCCAGGAAAGCGTGTTTCATACCCAGGTCCATGCCCTCGCCGCCTTGTCCGGCGGCTTCGAGCCGGAAACCAGCGGCGCCGACAACCTAAAGACCTATGCCTTGGTCGATGCCGCCTATTTGTCGGCGGAACGAGGCGAGACGGTGCGCCTGCCCGCCCTATTGCCCGAATGAGCCGCTCTGGCCCATCAAATGACCTCGTAAGATCGGATAATGCTCTAGTCGGTGTGGGTCTTGTCGGCCCCGTGCTTGGCGCCCTTCAGGTCGTCGGCGAAGCCATGGTTCACGTCCCGGTGACCGGCCTCGTCGTCGCGGATCACCAACACCACGTCCCGGAGCCGCGCGTCCGGCGCTAGATTCCAGTAATCGATGGCGATCTTCGGCGCCGGCACGTTCTCGTGCCGCCCCGCATCGATCTCCTCCAGGTATTGGGTGTAGCTAATCACCGCCTCTTCCTCGAAGTAGCCGACGATCCGATGGGTGGTCTTGGGGGAAATCAGGTAGAGCAGGAAAAACGCGTTGTACATGGCCCCTTGGGCGAACAGCACCAGCAACCGTTCCAGGGCGCTCGGCTTGCTGATATGGATGAACGTCATCAGGTGCATGCGTTCGTTTTCGGCCTCGTCCAGCAACGTGTGAATCCAACCGCCATCGTCCTCCATCCGCCGCAACGCCCTCAGGTGTTGCAACGCCCCCCCGACCATGCCGGGCACGGCCGCCACGGTTTCGAGAACGATGGCACGGTGGCCATAGCGCTTGGCGAAAAACGTATCGGCGAAAAATCGCAGCACCCCGACGAACAGCAGCGCCACGCGATCGGACATGTCCTCGGGTTCGTGGTGCCGTGAAAGATCGACGGCGCCATTCGTTGTCGTCGCCATTGGATGCCCCCCATCATCGAAACGAGCACGCTCGATGGCACTCTACGCAAAGAAGATTACTTTCTCTGGCGCAGCGAGTCTACCGATCCCGAAAGTCCGCGGTGGGATCAAATCGAGACCTTCGCGGGGGCCCGTTCGCGCGTTTGAATCCTAGGGTGAACCGGACATCGACACGCAATTTCCGAACCTCGCCACTCGTAACGCCGTTCAGTCCCTCTTCTCCCACCTGCCCTCGTCGGTTTGCTGCCAGTAGGTGAGGTCGTGGCCGGCGTCTTTTAGGCCGGCCCACTGGGCGCGGGCGGCGGCTAGGGCGGCCTCGTCGTTGCCGTCGAACAGGACGGCGCAGCGCTCGAAGCCCTCGAGGTCCCCGTCCCCCGCGCCGCTGGTGGCGCCGTCGATCAGGAACAGCACCTGGCACGCGCCTTCTTCGAGCGTCGGGGCTGGTCAGTAAGTCAGGTCGCAAATCGCGACGCGTCGCGATGTCGCGATACCGAACTTCGTGATGGAGAATTATTTGTAATTCGCGGTCATCGCTTCGAAAGATTTCCGAGCGGAAACCAGCCTTCGCGGCCGTCTTCTTTTCGGATCCATGCCCGACCATGGGTTTCCCGAATGAACCCGACGGCCTCCCCTGCTGAGCAAGTCAGCTCGTTTGCCGAGAAATCCTGGGATGCCACGGGCCCTTCGTCGGTTTCGGAAACCAGATCGTCCGGAACCCAGCCTTTTCTGCCGTCATCCGCGACCGCCCAGAGCCAGTGGTGGCCATCCCAGACATCTTCGCACCCGGTCAAATCGGTCCACTCATCTTGGTCAATAGAGGTCGCTAACCTTGTGACTGTCATTTTAGGTGTTAGAGATGATAATAGTTCGATATACGGTGCCGATCTGTCTTGTATGTTCAATCCTCAAAAAGCCATCGTCGCAGTAGCAGCTCGGATTACCGAATTTTCCATGGAAGAAATGGAATCTATCAACGACATACGAGGACCCCGTGTCGGATCGAAAACGATTGGATATTAGCGACCGTCAGAACCAGATCATCAAACTGGTTCGCGGCCAGGGGTACGCCTCCATCGAAATGATGGCCGATAGATTTGGCGTGTCTCAACAAACCGTACGCCGCGACATTGCCTATCTGAGCAAGGCCAATCTGTTGCAACGTCATCACGGTGGCGCTGGACTGCCGTCGGGAATCGACAGCCTGGCCTATCCCACTCGGAAGGTTCGAAACGCCCGTGAAAAACATTTGATCGGCAATACCATTGCCGCCCAAATTCCAAACGGCGCCTCCCTTTACATAGATATCGGAACGACGATGGAAGCCGTCGCCCATGCCTTGTTGGGACACGAAGGATTGAGAGTCATAACCAATCATATTGGCGTCGTTTCCATACTCTGCGAAAATACAGACTTCGAAATCATCATGTCCGGCGGGCTGGTTCGCAACCGGGATCGCGCTGTCACCGGGGAAACCACGACGGAGTTCTTGCGCCAATTCCGGGTCGGCTATGGGATATTTGGAATTGGTTCAGTCGCGGATGACGGGCAGTTGCTCGATTACGATTATCGCGACGCCCAGGCATCCCGGGTCGCATTAGAAATTTCCCGGCTCAAGTTCGTCGCAGCGGATCATTCCAAATTTAACGCCGACGCGATGATGCCGTTCGCACACGTTTCCGAAATTGACGGGTTGTTTACAGACCGACAACCCCCAGCCCCTATCGTGAACGCCATCGAACAAGGGGAAACCGACCTTTTCGTCGCCGCTGACGCCGCCACGGCAAAACGGGTTTAAGCCAAGTCGAATCACAAAAATCAGAAACTTGTGGAATTATTTTGACTTATAATGTAATATCTCTTACATTTTGTGTAAAATAACCCACGCGCAGCGCTCCTGAGCCACGCTCAGAGAGCCGCGAAATGGAAAAAATAGGAAGGCTAACGCGCGGATGCCGGCCATTGAATCGAGCGGTGTTGCCAAGAAATGGGGCGATTCCATTGCGATCAACAGCGAATCCTTCCGGGTCGAGGAAGCTAGCTCCGCCTTTGGGGGTGGGGCATGAAGCCACTTTCAGCGTTTCCTCATGCCCAGCGCCACGCAATCCGGGGGGTATTCACGGATATTGACGACACCCTAACCACCGATGGCAGGTTGCCGGCCGAAGCCTACGCGGCAATGGAACGATTGCACGCCTTAGGGTTCGCTGTGGTGCCGGTCACCGGCCGGCCCGCGGGTTGGTGCGATCACATTGCGCGAATGTGGCCCGTGGATGGAATAATCGGGGAAAACGGCGCCTTTTATTTTCACTATGACCGGGAAAAGCGACACATGACCCGGCACTATGTGGATAGAGATGAACAGCGCGCCGCCAATCGAGAACGGTTGGCGGCATTGGGGCGTCATATCGTTGACCAGGTTCCGGGCGCGGCCATCGCCTCCGACCAACTGTACCGGGAAACGGACCTTGCCATAGATGTTTGCGAGGACGTGGCCCCGTTGTCAATGTCCAGCGTCGATCGGATTGTTGCTCTTCTCAATGAAGCCGGCGCGACAGTCAAGGTAGCTTCCATTCACGTCAACGCGTGGTATGGCGCCTACGACAAACTGACGACAACCAAGCATTTTGCCGCCGACTGTCTCGGCGTCAACCTTGACGATGCCGAGGGCGAATTTGTTTTCATCGGTGATTCGCCAAACGACGCGCCGATGTTCGCATTCTTTTCTCACGCGGTGGGCGTGGCCAACGTACGCGATTTCGAAAAGCGTCTAACCAACGCCCCGACCTATGTCACCAGAAATAGGGGTGGCGCGGGATTTGCCGAACTGGTGGCAGTACTGATCGATGCGCGGGAGGTGCCATAACGATGTGCGTGTTACCGGAAAAGAAAATCCATTGCGACTCGGAACTGGCATAGAGGATTGCATGACGGGACATTCAAAAGATTTCGTTCGAGCCCACGTGCGGAGCGCTAATGGACCTTGTTAGGGCCCGCTCGTGGAAATCCAAATCACGCTCAGGGAGAATAGGAGAAAAAAATGCACGCTTCAAAAACACTGACGCTGATGGCGGGAATCGCCACTATCGCCTGCATGACCGCCATCGGTACTGCCCAGGCGGCGACGGAATTGGTCGTTTACACGTCGGTCGAAGCCGACAATCTGAAGAGATACGCCGCGGGATTCAACGAATTGCACCCCGATATCAAAATCAAATGGGTGCGCGATTCGGCGGGTATTCAGACGGCCAAATTGCTGGCCGAAAAAAACAACCCGCAGGCTGACGTCGTCATGGGCCTGGCGGCAACCAGCCTGATGTTGTTGAAAGCCGAAGGCATGTCTCATCCCTATGCGCCTGTTGGTGTCGAGATTCTCGACAAGAAATTTGTCGACAAGGCCAACCCGCCCCATTGGATCGGGATGGACGCATGGATTGCCGCCATTTGCGTCAACACGATCGAACTCGAAGCCAACAATCTTCCCATGCCGGCATCCTGGAAAGATTTGATCAAGCCGGTCTACAAGGGCCACGTGATCATGCCGAACCCGAATTCGTCCGGCACCGGTTTCCTCGACGTAACAAGCTGGCTTCAGTTGTTCGGTGAAGACGCTGGGTGGAAGTTCATGGACGACCTGCACAAGAACATCGCCTGGTACACGCACTCCGGTTCCAAGCCTTGCCGCCAGGCCGCTGCCGGTGAAGCGGCTATAGGTGTTTCCTTCATGTCACGTGGCGCCAAGCTAAAGGCAAAGGGTGCTCCGATTGAGATCATTCTGCCTAGCGAAGGCGTTGGCTGGGATATGGAATGTGCGATGATCGTGGAAGGCACCGAAAAACTGGATGCCGCCAAAAAGCTGATGGACTTTGCGGTCACCAGGGAAGCCAGCGTCATGTACAACCGCGCCTATGCTGTCGTCGCCTATCCAGGCGTCGCCAAGCCGGTCAAACATATGCCGACGGGCTTTCTCGAAGCGATGATCGACAATGACTTCGAATTTGCCTCTAGCAATCGCACGCGCATCCTCAAGGAATGGCAGAGACGATACGATTCCAAGTCCGAACCGAAAAAGTAAGGCGCTGCCGAACTAATTGAGTTGAATTTGCGGCCACCCGGCCCTCGGTCGGCATGGGTGGCCGTTTGTTCGCGCATCCCAAGGGTGAACCGGACACCGCCACGCAGGGTCTAGTCCCTCTTCTCCCACCTACCCTCGTCGGTTTGCTGCCAGTAGGTGAGGTCGTGGCCGGCGTCTTTTAGGCCGGCCCACTGGGCACGGGCGGCGGCGAGGGCGGCCTCGTCGTTGCCGTCGAACAGGACGGCGCAGCGCTCGAAGCCCTCGGGGCCCCCGTCCCCCGCGCTACTCGTGGCGCCGTCGGTCAGGAACAGCACCTGGGCCTCGTTGGGGCGCTCGTCCTGGTCGGTCAGCCAGACCGGCTGCAGCGCGGCATGGCCGTCCTGGGCCGAGCCGTGGGGCAGAAAGGTGCGGTCCCGGTAGGTCCACAGCCAACCGTTCAGGGCCTCGACCCGCTCCGCCGAGCCGGCCCGCACCACCGCGCGCTGGCCGCGCTCGAGAGTCTTTTCGAGCATCTGGGGCAACGCCGCCTCCAGCGTCGTGCCGGTCATATGGTAGAAACCGATTTCCATCGCCGCCGAGCCCGATCTACCTAGTCTTCGTAATGATCCGCCACCAATCTATCCAATAGCCGCACGCCGAAGCCGGTGCCGCCCTTGGGCACGGTTGGCTTGGGCTGGCTGTCCCAGGTCACCCCGGCGATATCCAGGTGCGCCCAGGGCGTGCCCTTGTCGACGAAGCGTTGCAGGAACTGGGCCGCGGTGATCGAACCGCCGCCGCGCGCGCCGACGTTCTTCATGTCGGCGGCATCGGAGTTGATGTTCTTGTCGTAGGAGTCGCCCAACGGCATGCGCCAGACCGCCTCGCCGGTCGCCGCGCCGGCCGCGCTCAGGCGTTCGGCCAGCCGGTCGTTGTTGGAGAACATCCCGGCGTGATCGTGGCCGAGGGCGACGATGATCGCGCCGGTCAACGTCGCCAAATCGACGATGAAACGCGGCTTGAACTTCTTCTGCACGTACCAGAGCGCATCGGCGAGGACCAGGCGCCCCTCGGCGTCGGTGTTGATGACCTCGATGGTCTGGCCCGAGGCCGATGTGACGATATCGCCGGGCCGTTGGGCCTTGGCCGAGGGCATGTTCTCGACCAGGCCGCAGATGCCGACCACGTCGACCTTGGCCTTGCGACCGGCCAGCGCTTTCATCAGGCCGATCACCACGCCGGCGCCGCCCATGTCCCACTTCATGTCCTCCATCCGCGCGGCGGGCTTGATCGAGATGCCGCCGGTGTCGAAGGTTACGCCCTTGCCGACGAAGGCGACCGGAGCTTTCGCCTTGGCGCCCCGGCCCTTCGCGCTCTTGGGCGCGCCGTTCCAGCGCATGACCACGAACTGAGCCTCGCGGTCCGAACCCTGGGCCACGCCGAGCAGCGCGTTCATGTTGAGCTTGCGCATCTCGGCTTCGCCCAGCACCTGGACCTTGACCCCCAGCTTGGACAGCTTACGCGCCTCGCGCGCCAGGCTCTTGGGATAGATCACGTTGGCCGGCTCCGACACCAGGTCGCGGGTGAAGAACACGCCCTCGGCGATCTTTTCGAGATCGGCGAAGGCGCGGCGCGCGGCGCCCGGGTTGGCGACCATCAAAGTGACCTTGGCCAGGCCCGGCTTGTCCTCGGCCTTCTCCTTGGTACGGTA
>CAXMQD010000317.1:0-2791 GCA_964194965.1 uncultured Acidimicrobiia bacterium
CGCACACGAACGAATTCGAAGTTGCCCTCGAGCGCCCGCTTGATCGCCTGGGACATCTCGGAGACGGAGATCACTGGTAGGTTGCCGGAGCCGGAGCCGGCTTGCCTGGAATCGCCTGGTGGTGCGGAAAAATCGCTCATGACCGTGGCGCTATGCTACAAGACGCGCGGGATCGAAGCCAGGGGCCGGGCCCAGCGGAGGCTCCGGAGCGCGCAAGAGGGAACGCCACCAATCATGAGAGTTTTGGTCGTCGGCGGCGGCGGGCGCGAGCACGCCTTGTGTTGGAAGATCGCCGCCTCGCCGCTGTGCGAGAAGTTGTTTTGCGCGCCAGGCAACGCCGGGATTGCGCGCGAGGCGGAATGCGTGCCGATCGGCGCCGAGGACCTGGACCGCCTAGTCGCCTTCGCCAAGGACAACGCCATCGATTTCGTCGTGGTCGGCCCCGAGGCGCCCTTGGTGGCCGGGCTGGTCGACCGCTTGGACGATGCCGGCATCAAGGCCTTCGGCCCGAGCGCGACGGCCGCCATGCTCGAGGGCTCGAAGGGTTTTGTGAAGGACCTCTGCGCCAAGTACGGCATGCCGACCGCCGACTACGGCCGATTCGTCGACGCCGGTTCGGCCAAGTCGTTCGCGCGCGAGGCCAGCCTCCCGATCGTCGTCAAGGCCGACGGCCTGGCCGCCGGCAAGGGCGTGGTGGTGGCGGCCAGCGTGGCCGAAGCCGAGCAGGCGATCGACGCCATGATGGTCGAAAGGCAATTCGGCGCCGCCGGGGCGACGCTGGTCATCGAGGAGTTCCTGGTCGGCGAGGAGGCCAGCTTCTTCGCCCTCGTCGACGGCGAAACCGCGCTGCCGTTGGCCTCGGCCCAGGACCACAAGCGGGTCGGCGAGGGCGAGACCGGGCCCAACACCGGCGGCATGGGTGCCTATTCGCCGGCGCCGGTGATGACCCCCGGGATGGAGGCCCGGGTCATGGACGAGATCATCGAGCCTACGGTCCGGGCCATGAAAACCGAGGGCCAGCCCTTTAAGGGGGTGCTTTACGCCGGGCTGATGATCACCGAGGACGGGCCCCAGCTGATCGAGTTCAACGTCCGCTTCGGCGACCCGGAATGCCAGGTGCTGATGCCGCGGCTCAAGTCCGACCTGCTGCCGGCGCTGATCGCCTCGGCGGACGGGGTGCTGGCCAACATGGACCTGCGCTGGCGCGACGACGCGGCGATGACCGTGGTCCTGGCCACCCGGGGCTATCCCGGGTCCTACCGGAAGGGGAGCGAAATCGGCGGCCTGGCGGCGGCCGGCGCGCTTCCGGACGTGACCGTGTTCCACGCCGGCACCCGGACCGGGGACGGCGGCCGGGTGCTGGCCGACGGCGGCCGGGTGCTCGGCGTCACCGCGACCGCACCGGGCATCGCCGAGGCCCGCGAGCGCGCCTACGCGGCGGTCGACCTGATCGACTGGCCCGAAGGTTTCTGCCGCCGCGACATCGGCTGGCGCGCGCTGGATCGCGGCGGCTAACTCCGTGAAATTAATTCGATAATTCTCGCGAATTTGCCCCGGAGGCGAATTCGGCTAGCATGGTCGGGCCGGGGCAACCGGTGCCCAATCGGGGAGTGCGATGATCCACCTGAACACCCGCAAACGGGTTTGGGAAAAGCTCCTGGAATCCCTAGGCGGCGCCGAAGCCGGCGGCCGCGAGCTCGATATCGTCATCCACTACCTGATCGGCGCCCAAGCCAAGGACGGCGGCGGCGAGGCCGGCCAGATGATCGCGTTGCTGGTCGAGGAGGGCTACCCCTGGGAGGTGGTCTCCGAGCTTCTGGACGCCGATCTGCCGCCCTACACGACCGCACTCGACGCCGCCTTGCCCGGCGAGAACATCGTGCTGGCGCTCTATTCGCCGCGGCGCGGCCGCTGGGCGGCCGTGCACGAGGCGGCGGACGGCGCCCAGGCTCCGGTCTGGGCGGCAAGCGAGTGCCTGGCGCGGCGCCGGGCCGCGCTCAAGGGCCTCGGCGCGAACCCACCTGCGCGCGCCACCACCACTCCGATGAGACCGGCAAACCCGGTCACGCCGCCCGCGCCCGAACCGGCGGCCAATCGCCACGGCTGGAGCCGGATCCCCGAGGCCGAAGCGCCCGAAAAAGAGGACGAAGCGGAGTGGAAGATTCTGTTCTGAGGCGGCGTCCCTTGGGCGCCCGGCCGTGAGCCTGGAAACGCTTGCGGACATGCCGATCCTGCCCGAGGGGCGTCCTGGGGGCGGCCCCGGAGAGGGCCGGCCCTACGTCATCGTGATCGGCAACGAGAAAGGCGGCACCGGCAAGTCGACCACCGCCATGCATCTGATCGTGGCGCTGATCAAACTCGGCTACAAGCTCGGCAGCATCGACCTGGACGCCCGTCAGAGCAGCCTGTCGCGCTATATCGCCAACCGCCGCGAGCACGCCGAGGAAACCGACGCGGCACTGGAAACGCCCTCCCATCGCAGCGTGCCCCGCTCGGTACACGAGACCCGGACCGAAGCGGAGGCCGAGGAGCGCGCCCGCCTGCGCGACGTCTTCGCCGATCTGGCGGAATGCGATTTCGTGGTCGTCGACACGCCGGGCAGCGACGCCTTTCTCTCTCGCCTCGCCCACGAGCATGCCGATACCCTGATCACACCGATCAACGACAGCTTCCTCGATATCGACGTGCTCGCCCGGATCGACCGCCGGCATCGCGCGGTGCTGGCGCCGAGCAGCTACAGCCAGATGGTCTGGGAGCAGAACAACCGGCGCGTTCTTGCCGGACAATCGCC
>CAXMQD010000318.1:0-3039 GCA_964194965.1 uncultured Acidimicrobiia bacterium
CCTCGTCGAGCGCCTCCTCCGTCGCCGCGCGCCCGACGTCCGGCTGGGACCCGGCGCCCAGGCCCCGGGTTACCCCCCTGCCCAGCTGCACCCGGTGCTCGCACTGCGATTGGGCGAGCGCCTGCGCGTCGGTGTTGGCGACCAGGAACTCGATCCCTTCCAACTTGGCGTGGATCATGTTGTTGACCGCGTTGCCGCCGGCGCCGCCGAGTCCGATCACCACGATGCGCGGACCGGTGGGCCCATCGACCGAGGTTGTTGCGGAACCTTCCGTCATGGCCTCTCAAATTCCGGAATTGTCGTTCCCCATTATCCGTATTCGCTGCTATTTCTCGAAGACTAGTGGGGTTGATACCTCGCCGCAACATTTACCGCCAAGTGATGCCAGCGACCGAACCGCCCTGGGAGTCCTTGGCCGGTCCGGTCGTGCTCTCTATGCTCACCGGCGTCATGCCAAAAGACCGTCCGATGCCCGACCCCGCCGCCGCAATGACCCGCCTGATCGCGGTCATGGCCCGGCTGCGCGACCCGAATTCCGGCTGCCCCTGGGACATCGAGCAGAACTTCGAGACCATCGCGCCCTACACCATCGAAGAGGCTTATGAGGTCGCCGATGCGATCGAACGCGGCGACAAGGAAGCGCTGAAGGACGAGCTCGGCGACCTGCTGCTCCAGGTCGTCTACCACGCCCGCATGGCCGAGGAAGACGGCGATTTCGAATTCGGCGCCGTGGCGGCGGCGATCGCCGACAAAATGGTGCGCCGTCACCCTCATGTGTTCGGTCCCGAGGAGGTCGGCTCGGCGGCGGCCCAGACCCGGGCCTGGGAAGACCACAAGGCCGCCGAACGCCAGGCCAAGGCGGCGGCGACGGGTGGCCGGGCCAGCGTGCTCGACGGTGTCGCCCTGGGCCTGCCGGCGCTGACCCGAGCGGTCAAGCTGCAACGCCGCGCCGCCCGGGTCGGTTTCGATTGGCCCGATCTCCTGCCGGTCCTTGACAAGATCGAGGAGGAAATATCTGAGTTAAAAGCAGAAATCGAAAATCTGGCACCACCGGAACGGATCACCGACGAACTCGGCGACCTGCTCTTCGCCGTGGCCAACCTGGCGCGTCACCTGGAGACCGACCCCGAGGTCGCGCTGCGCCACGCCAACGCCAAGTTCATGCGCCGCTTCCAGGCCATCGAAGCGCGCTACGACGCGGCCGGGCGGGAACTGACCGAGGCGGGCCTCGAAGAACTCGAAGACGCCTGGCAGGCGGTGAAGGCGGATGAGCGCTAACTAGGCTATTTAATCTGCCCGGTTCCTCGAGTGATCTCCGACGCGACATTTCATCTTGGAACTTCCATTAATTCCGAACGCCAAATAATTGAGGCGTAATAAAATTTCTCGGCCGAAAGGTGGCTTATCCATTTTTCGGCTGAGTAATTTTCTATTGAATGTTCTATATACGTTCCCGAATTATTAGCAGATAGAAGTTTGAACCTGTGCGTCTGGGAGAGCCGAACATGATCGATGACGGGAACGATTGTCCCGCCTCGGCTTGGATGAGCGGAGCTTGGACGTGCGCGGCAGAATCCTTAACGCGAAAGCCCTCGGGCTGATCTTCCTGCTTGCCGGCTTCTTCGCAATTGAGCCGTCGGCCGCCCATGCCCAGCGGCCGCGTTGTGGTCCGCGGACGGCCATGGTCGAGTGGCTCGAAAATCAATTCCATGAAAAGCGCAGCAGTGTCGGAATTTCGCGGGAGGGCCGTCTGATCGAAGTTTTCACGAGTGGCGCGGGATCTTGGACCGTCCTCATGACATTCCCCGGTGGGCCAACTTGCCTGATTCTTTCCGGGCAGAACTGGCACCCGGTCGAGGCGCCGCCAAACGATCCGACCGCCCAGCAACCGCCGAAGCGAGATGAAAGCTAGCGGATCGTCACAATGCGGCGTCGAATTTTCCGTGCTTCAAAAAGTTGATCGTCGCCCGGATGGTATCCTGGTGGTTTGAGATCATCGCGTGAATCTCGGGTACCAACAAAAAATCCATCGCGCCTTCGAGCCGAGTCTCCGCCACTCCGACGGTCCCGTCGTCGTCGCCCGGCAGCAGCGGATTGAACCCTTCACCGTCACCGATTCCGCCCGCGACGATCGCGAAGGGATGCTCGATCGCGGGAATGTTCGAGGCTTCCGCCGGCGTCAGCTGTTGTCCCGCTTCGCCGTAGATCAAGCGGTACGCGGGAATGTCCTCGAACAAGCGTGCGATCGCCGACCCCTGGTTGGGCGGCGCGATCAGCACGATCCGGTGAACCGCGATCCGACGCATCCACGCCTCCTCGCGGCTCAGCAGGTGGCGAACCACCAGCCCGCCCATGCTGTGAGTCACGAAGGAGACGGTCTCGGTGCCTTCTTGGCGATCCAACAACCGGGCGAGCCCTTCGGCGTGTTCCTCGATGGAGGATCGGGTGCTCGGATAGCTAATGGCTACGGCGTCGAAACCGGCGTCAATCAAGGCTTTTTCGAGTTCGGAAAACGTCCCCGTGGACCTCAGGATTCCGTGGACGAGGAGGACCAGGTGTTTGCTCGGCGGGTGGATGTTTTCGATTTTCTTGAGCGCGTCGAGTCTCGCCTTGACTTGCGGGTACGATCCCCATGCGCGCCGAATATCCTCGGGGTCGAGCAGTCTGTAGTACCCGGTCAGTACATTCTCTTGAATGCGCCAGCCGGCGAAAACATGGGAATCGCGCCACAGCTGGGTGCCACCCATGGTCGGGGTCGGCAGGTTCCACGGCGCTTCGTCCTGGGCACGCGCGGCCACCGGTTCCCCGATCAGCGGCGCGGCAAGAATACAGATCGATACAGCAGCCGCGAACCCTCTCAATGCCGCGCCCCCACTAGGATCAGTCGTTCGCCAGCAGGTGCATCAGGCTGGAGGTGTCCCAGCGCTTGCCGCCGCGCGCCTGAACCTGGGCGTAGAATTGGTCGACCAGGGCCGCGACCGGCAGCCGCGCGCCGTTGTTATTCGCCTCCGCCAGGGAGATCGCCATGTCTTTGCGCAT
>CAXMQD010000319.1:0-6653 GCA_964194965.1 uncultured Acidimicrobiia bacterium
ACCCCATAATATCTCGGGAACTCGACTCCGACGATCCTTCCTCCGAAACTGATCTCGTCCAGAAAGCCAACGAGCGCGAGCACGGCCACCACGATGAGCGGTCGTCTGCGAGCCATTTTTTTACGCAATAGAACAAGGGCAAAGACGAAAGCGGCAAAGAAAAACAGCGCGGACAGACTTTCGACAACCCGGTCTTCACCAACGACAAAGTGTCTGAGGACGGGAAAGAAACCATAGATCGCCGCAAAAGCGAGCATGTTTCCGCAGATAATCGCCAGACAGGAAACCACGTAGTGCCGGGAAAATACCGACCATATTTGAGAGATGATCATGTTACGACCGTCCGGTTGTAGTGGCGGCGATGACAGCAGGGGGGCAAATTTGGGCTTAACCGTGAACTTGCGGAATAGCAAATTCCCCCATTTTGTCGGCGCGCGGGCAGCCCCCTTCTGGAGGTAGAAGCGATATTCAAGAATCAAATTTAAGATATCCTCAATGCGAAGTGGTAGTTCCCGAATTTTTCGGAGATCGATCAAATAAGAATTGAGTAGAATCAATCGTTCGTGACTCACTATTTGTGGCTAAGCAGCATCAGAGACACAAGATGTGGACCGAAGAAATTCATGAGTAGAATGAGTGCGGTAACTGTATGCGCACAAGCAAATGGGAGGTGGCAAGTGGAATTTGGCCGAACCGGTCCCGCCGGCGGCGCAGGACCTTAGCTCGCCGTTGCTCGGCCGCATGCGAGACTATTTTGTAGCGTCATGCGGTGCTGGTCGGGCAACCGCCAGACCGTGTTTTAGGGCACCTTCTACCCGTTCGCCCCATCCGGTTCGCGCGGCGATTTTCTTGGGGACGGCCTTGAGCTTGGAGAAGGCCGTCTCGATGGGGTTGAAGTCGGGGCTGTAGGGCGGCAGGAATCGTAACTCGGCGCCGGCTGCTTCGATAGCTTGACGCACGACGCCGCTTGATTCAGACGGAGATTTCCCGTTTTTCAAGGGATTAGGATCGAGGAACCGGAGGTTCGTCCGCCCTCGAGGTCGCTGTGTGCCTGCACTGCGTCCTCGAGATTGTAGCGTTGTCCGATATCGATCGTAACGGCGCCACTTGCGATCATGTCGAACACCCGCGCCACGGAGGCTTCGAAGTCACCGCGGGCGGCACAGTAGTTGGCCAGTGTCGGCCTCGTGAAATAGAGCGAGCCCTTGTGTTGGAGAGTTGCCGCATCGACCGGCGGAACCTTGCCTGAGGTCGTCCCGAAGGACACGAAAAATCCACGCGGCGCCAAGCAGTCGATCGATTGTTTGTAGCTATCCTTACCGACCGAATCGTAAAGCACCGGCACACCGACACCATCGGTCAGCTCGCGCACCCTGGCCACGACGTCCTCACTTTTTCGATCGATCACCTCGTCGTAGCCGTGAGCCCGGGCCAGCGCGCATTTTTCACGACCGCCAGCAATCCCGATCATCCGCGCGCCAAGCGCCTTGCCCCACTGCCCGGCTATCGAACCGACGCCGCCAGCGGCGGCGTAAAACAAGACGTTTTGCCCCGCCTTGACCGGATAAGCCCGCTCGAGCAGGTACTCGGCGGTCGTGCCCTTGAGAAGGATGGCCGCCGCCTGTTCATCACTGACGCCTGCCGGAATTTTGACGATCCGGGACGCAATGACGTTGCGATAATCGGCGTAAGATCCGGGTGGGCCGCCCGAATAGGCGATGCGATCGCCCACACTGAGATCGGTTGCGCCCGGCCCGACGGCTTCGATGACGCCCGCCGCTTCCAATCCGATTCCACTCGGAAGCTCCAGCGGATAGTGGCCGGACCGCTGATAGACGTCCATGAAGTTGATACCGATTGCCGTCTGCCGGACCGTGGCCTCCCCCTCAGCCGGTGCGGGCAACGGACGCGAGTCCAACCGCATGACGGAAGGCGGACCTTGCGTTTCGATGACAATTGCTCGTGCGTTCACCATGGCGGCCGCCTATTTTTGCCCTCGGCGTACGATCGATGCCATTCGACGTGTTTTCCCTCCGCCCGTCAGCGTCTCAAGACCGGCCGAGTTCGGCAAGATCGACAGGCAATTGTACCACCTCGCCCCGTGCCGCGGATAGATCCATCGCCATGGTCAAGACCAAATTGCGATGACCGTCGGCGGCGGTCGCGTGCGGCGTCCGCAATCCGGATTGAACCCGCGCATACCAGGCATTGGTCTCTTCACGCATCGGTCCCCACAACTGGCCGTCATGGAGATCACCGGGCGGATAGCTGGTTAGAAAATCGACATGACGCTGGAAACCCGGACCGAATCCCTCCGGCGCGTAACCCGCGCCCTGGGGGATTTCCGTCGCCATAACAAGATCGCGGTGCGTGTCTTCGATGTCGATGACTCCCTTGGTACCGACGATCCCGATCTCTAACCCATAGACGGCGCCCGGCCATACCTCCGGCAACGCCCAACTGATATTCATACTGAATATGGTGCCGTCGTTCATATTAAATACGCCGAAGGTCGCATCCTTCGTGCCGTATTCGGCGAGCACCTTGTCCGACGAGCTCGCGTAAACCGAAACCGGCTCCAATCCTTCCATCAACCACAGGCTCATGTCGAGGCTGTGAGTCCCCGATACCACCATCGGCGTCAGGTTGTGGCGCTGATTGGTTCGCCGCGTGGTCGCGATGGGGACCATGCGGTTCATGAACGCCCGCGTCACCACGGCTGTGGTATCGCCGATCTGGCCGGTAACCAGGCGTTCCTTGACCGCCAGAAACCTTCGCCGAAACCGCTGCGTATAGCCGACCACGGCATCGACCCCGGCCGCTTCGATCGCGCTCAGAATTTTCGAACTTTCGCCGGCCTCCGTCGCCAGGGGCTTTTCGATGAATAGGGCATGGCCGCGCTCGACGGCAGCCATGGTGGGGGCGAAGTGTTGGTTTTCATCGGTCGCGACGATCGTCGCATTAACCTCGGGTCGAGCGATCAGCTCCGCGAAATTGGTGGTGAAGAAATCGGCGCCGACATCCTTCGCCAGCGCTCGACCGAGGTCCTCCCGGATATCGCACAGACCGATCCATCCAATACCCGGGTAGTCCTTGGCCAACATGCCCCTGATCCGCCCGATGGTGCCACAGCCGATGATGGCCAACCCAATTTCTTTGTTCTTACGTCCCATCGCGAGTTATTCCGTTTCCATGACAAGTTTGTAATCTCGCTAAACCGCACCTAACCCGACACGCGGACGGGGGCGCCCGCGGCAACCGATTTGCAGATCGCCTCGAATATTTCGATGTTGTGAAGCTTCTGCTCGGAAGAGAAGGCATAAGGTGCGCCGTTCGTGATGCTTTCGGCGAAGGAATCGAAGTTCGCCCGTACGCTATCGACCCATTCGAACTGTCGGGTTTCCGGTTTCCCGCCGGCCCGGCACACGGTCAGATAGCTTTCGCCAGGTGTGTCCGGATGGGTTGGATTTCGTACCTCGACCCAGGCATTCGAGCCAAAGACCTGATAGCGCAGAAACAGCGGGGTCACCAAGATCGCGCTCAGATACCCGGTCGCGCCGGATTCGAAACGCAATTGAACGGAGACGACGTCGCCGTTTTCCCAAGTCAGGACCCGTTTGGCTGTTTGCGCGAATACCTCGCGCACGGGACCCAGCATATTGAGGTAAGCGTCGGTTAGGTGAATTCCCATGCCGGTCATGCCGGCGGCCGGCGCTTCGGCACTGGAAGTGCGCCAATCGGTCAAGGGGACGTTCGCCAGTTTGTCGTGACTGAAGTTCGATTCGGCATGCATAATCGTGCCCAATTCTCCCGCCTCGATCATGCGTTTGATCTCGATCATCGCCGGCTCGAATCGCCGTTCGTGACCGATGCCGAGTCCGACGCCGGCCGCGGCGCAGGCATCGATGGCGCGCCTGGCGCTGGCGGCCGTCAAGCACAAGGGTTTCTCGCAAAACACGTGCTTACCCGCCGCGGCAACTCGAACAATCTGCTCTTCGTGCAGGGAATGAGGGGTCGCCAAAATGACCGATTCGACGGCCCCATCATCGAGCGCATCCTGAAGCTCGCCGCTCAGGGTCAACTGATTCTGGTCGGCGAAATCCCGCATCGCGTCGACATTGGTGTCCACGACGCGAACAATTTCAATTTTTTCACTCGTGCCGAGACTATTGACAATGTGTTTGCCCCACCATCCGAGGCCCACAATGGCTGCCCTCAACATCCTTGCCTCATGAGTATCACCCCCGAAACCTTCGCGGTTCCCGTCCTATCCACGACGGCGGAATATCCCATCGTAAAACGTGAAAACAACGACCGCCACCAAAACTGCCCCGATCGGGCGGTCCGTGATCAGCGTCCAATAGGGTTCGTCTTCGATTACCAATAACGCGCGGCGCAGGTTTTCGTCCGCAAGCGGCCCCAAAATGACCGCGAGCACCATGGGTGCCAACGGAAATCCGAAACGATAGAGAACGTATCCCACCAGGCCCGCCGCGAACATATAATACACATCGACGTAGTTTTGATTGACCGCGAAGGCCCCCACCACACACAGCGGAATGATCAACGGCATCAACAAGGTTCGCGGCAAGGCGAATAGCTTGACACAGGGTTTGACCAGCGCGATCGCCATTCCGTACATCAAGAAGTTCGCGACGATCAGCGCGATATAAATGAAATAGATCAGGCCTGGGTGTTCGATTTCGATGGACGGGCCGACGACGACGTTTTTGAGCTCGAGCGCGGCCAAGATCGCGGCGGCGGCCGCATTGCCGGGAATTCCGAGGGTCAGGGTCGGCAGCATCGATCCGCCGACGTTCGCGTTGTTGGCCACTTCGGCGCAAACGATTCCCTCGTAGCTTCCCTTACCCCATTTGGCCCGTTCTTCGGGCGACGCTCGGCGGCGGCCGATGTCGTACGATAGAAACGAGGCGACGTTAGCGCCGGCCCCTGGAATGGCGCCGATCACCGTCCCGATCAGTCCCGAGCGAATCGCCGCGCCGGCGTATTTCCTGAGACGATTGAAGGGCGGCACGATCCTGCCGACCTCCGCCGGGATGCCATACGGGCTTTTCTGGGGCAGGACCCGCAAGATCTCCGAAAGCCCGAACAATCCGATCAGTATGGGTACATAGCTGATACCGTCTTCCAGGATAAGACTGCCGAAGGTGTATCGCGGCACGCCGTGTATCGAATCGAGTCCGACAAATGCAATCAACAGGCCGATCCAGCCTGAAATCCATCCCTTGAGCGGGTGGGCGCCGGCCGACATGGAGCCACAGATGGCAATACCCCACATCGCCAACAGGAACATTTCCCAAGATCGAAATTCGAGCGCGAAAAACAAAATGACCGGAATGAACGCAATCAGCAGCAGGATGCCAATCCAATTGCCGAGAAACGAAGCGGCGATGGCGGTTCCGAGCGCAAGACCGCCTTCTCCCCGCAGGGCCAGCGGGTGGCCTTCCATCATGGTCGGGACCGCATCGGGTGTTCCGGGGATATTGATGAGGACGGCGGAGATCGCGCCGCCGAACACGCTGCCGGTATAGACCCCCAACATGAACATGATCGCGACGTATTGATCCATCCCGGCCGATAGACCGATCAAGAGCGCCATCGCCATTGTCGTCGACAATCCGGGCATGGCGCCCCAGAGAATTCCGAGCGTTACGCCTATCAAACAAACGAAAAGCATATAGGGCGAGAGAGCCAACAGGATGTTTTCAATTATCATGACCGAAAATCAACCCGAGCCCGGCAGCAGAATATGAAATCCGTAACGAAAGACGCTGGCCAGCGCGAGTGACCAGAGCGTGGCAACAAGAACGCAGTGACGCAGCGGCGCGCGCCAAAACAAGCGCAGGATTCCGCTTAACGCGACGATCGAGAACAGCTCGTAGCTGCTGAATCGGAAAACGAAAAAATTGGTCGGCATTCGCAGATCGAACCCGACCCAGTCGACCGCAAGGACATAAACAGCGATGATGGCGATTAAAAATCCGCCGCGGCGGATTTCATCATCCACACCCATTGCGACCGCCCAACGCCGCAGTCCATCAATCTGGAACCGTGCGCCGCGGCGAATCGCCATGGCCCCCAGACCGAGTGCCATAAGAAGAAGGCCGAGGCCGGTAATTATCGGAAACAAGGCCGGCGCCGTAAGCACGGAAGCCGGGACTTCCAGTTCCAAGGCGAAGTAAATGGCGACGAGAGAAATCACGGACAACACACAGGCCGCCACCAATTCGCTTTCCGGCGTCGCCCGTCTGTCGCCCCCTTCTTCACCGACAAAGACGGCTTTCTTCTCGTTGGATGATGTGTCGTCGCCTGATCTCATCTGAACAAGATCGAACAAAGTTGAATGGGAAAGGGGAAAACCGGGCAGGCTCCGGTCAACCGAAACCTGCCCGGAAAAACGGTCTGGAGACTCACTTCATGATCGATTTGTATCCTTGCGGTGGCCACCAGGAATCGAAATCCGCCGGATCGGGAAGCCCAAGTTCGCTCGAACTCTTCACCGTTTTCCCGATTTGGTCCTGGGTATCCCAGAAGGTTTTGGCGGTGACCGATTCGACTTGGGCGGCCCGCCGGTCGGCCGCCTCTCCGGTGCGGATATCGACGTCGAAATACTTCTTCTTCGCGATCGCCTG
>CAXMQD010000320.1:0-1584 GCA_964194965.1 uncultured Acidimicrobiia bacterium
ATCCGCGCGCCGCCTGCCCGCCGCCCTCGCCGACATGGCCGAGGTTTTGGGCCCGCGTCCGGCCGCGGTGGCGCGCGAGTTGACCAAGCTGCACGAGGAGGTGCGCCGCGGCACGCTTGCCGCGCTCGCCGAACACTACCACCACGCCGGGCCGCCCAAGGGCGAGGTGGTAGTGGTGATTGGCCCGCCGGGCTTGGACGCCGCGGCCGTTCCCAGCGCCGAGGCCTTGGACACACATCTGCGCGCCGCACTCGGCCGCGAGAGCTTGCGCGACGCGGTGGCGGCGGTCGCCGAGGCAACCGGTCTGCCGCGCAAGCAGATTTACGCCCGGGCCCTGGAGTTGGTGGCCGGAGACGAACAATGAGCCGCGAGACGCGGCGTAAGGCTTATGGCCGTGGCCAACGGGCCGAGGCCTTGGCGGCCTGGTGGCTGCGGCTCAAGGGCTACCGGATTCTGGTGCGCGGCTTTCGCGTGGCCGCCGGCGAGATCGACCTGATCGCCCGGCGCGGGCGCCTGATCGCGCTGATCGAAGTCAAGGCGCGGCCGAGCCTGGAGCAGGCGCGCGCCGCGATCCTGCCGCGCCAGCGCGAACGCATCGCGCGCGCGGCGGAGGTTTTCCTGCAGCGTTATCCGGAACTGGCCGGGCTCGACCTACGCTTCGACGTGGTGCTGCTCGCGCCCGGACGGCTGCCACGCCACCTCGCCAATGCCTGGCATACCGAAGAGGCTTTGCCCCGGCCGCGCGCGGTACCTAGAGTATAGCGGGTGGATCGAATCCCCCCCAATCAACCGGGTGGAGCGGCCCAAATGAAACGGCCCGTAGAAACCATGATCCAGCAAATGCGCCGCACTTACATTGCGTTCGGAATCTTGTTCGCCGCCGGCGCGAGCCTGACGCTGGGCGCCTGCGCCCCCGTGGTGATCGGCGGTGCCGCCGCCGGTGTCGCCGCCGGCGTCGCCGTATCCCAAGAGAGCGGTATCGAGTCCCAAGAGAGCGGCATCGAGGACACCGCCCCAGACAGCCAGATCCGGGCCGAGATCGACCGCCTCTGGCGCGAGGAAGGCGCCGCGCTCAATAGCGGGATCAACCTCCAGGTCCAGGAGGGCCGGGTGCTCCTGTCGGGCCGGGTGCCGGAACCGGAGGCGCGGGTGACCGCGGTGCGCCTAGCCTGGCAGGCCGAGGGCGTCGCCGAGGTCATCAACGAGATCGAGATCGGCGACGAGTCCTCGCTCGCGGACACGACGCAGGACGAATGGATTACAACCCAGCTCCGCGCGCAGCTGCTGGCCGATGGGGCCATCGCCTCGACCAACTATAGCGTCGAGACGGTCAACAGCGAGGTCTACCTGCTGGGCGTCGCCCAGGATCAAGCCGAGCTCGACCGCGCCCTCAGCCACGCCAGGAACATCGCCTACGTGCGCCGCGTGCGGAACTACATGCGCCTCAAGACCGACCCCCCGGGATCGTAATGACCACCGCGCCCAACAGGGGACTTGTTTTATGAGCCTCGCCGTCGCGATTCAGATGGACCCGTTCGAGAGCGTCGACATCGATGCCGACAGCACCTTCGCGCTGGCCATGGA
>CAXMQD010000321.1:0-6024 GCA_964194965.1 uncultured Acidimicrobiia bacterium
AAATCAGGCGATGCGCGAATTTATCAACGATGTCGCCCCGGACCCGATCGCCTTCGCCGGCAATAGGGGCGAAGCTATACTCAGTGCCATTGGACAGTCGTTGTGCTGGGCGATGAGCAGAACTTGGAGCCAACTGCCCGAGTCGACTACGGGCCAAGCATGTAAGCTGGATAGCGACTTCGGTTCGCGCGTCGCCATAGACGATTTCGCTTTCATCACACACAGCCTGGGTAGTCGCGCCATCATGGACTCTCTCCAGAGGACTGTTCGCAGGGTTGACGACCCGGAGTACCGGGACAACAAAGACGCACATCGACTGCCCGATGCCCTCAGGGAGCGCGACATGCAGTTATTCATGCTCTCGAACCAACTGCCGTTGCTAGAGGCCGGACAGGATCCCCAAGAGTTCACAGGAGCAGAGGCAGAGTTTTGCAGGCCGGACGCCCCCCGGAGCCACGAGCGATTCTTTAAGAGCTTACAGATGATCGCCTTCAGCGATCCCAACGATGTGATGAGTTATCCGATTCCGGAGACCTGGGTCGAGCACTACGTGGATTCTCGCCTCTGTCCGACGGTGACCAACGTCACCATCAATATCGCGAACGTCAATTCGCTCTTTGGGCTTGGCACTGTCGCTAGTCCATTGACAGCGCACACCGGCTACGGTGAGGACGAGCGCGTTGGCGGCCTCATGGCTAAGGGAGCCGGGCACGAAGACATAACGCCCATTGTTCGAGAGCGGTGCAGCTGGGTCGCCACGGATGAGAGCCTCATGCGGTAAGACATCGCCCATGCGGGATCATCGGTGTTTGTTCGGCGAAAATGAGTGAGCCTGCGTCTGGCATTGGCGCGCCGATCGAGGTCGTGCCGAGCAAGTCGGAACCTTGAACTACTCGCCGTAGGGAATCCAAATATTCTTGACCTGCGTAGCGTGCCGAAGGAACTCCGGCCCTTCGCCCTGGACCGGGTCGAACCAATTGCGGGCTTTGCCGTGGTTGGTCCAGGTCTGCTTCAGATTTCCGGTCGACACGCGCTCGATCATGGCGCAGCCGGCCGCCGGCCCGACGTACCACAGGGCGTTCACCTCGTCGTGCTCGGCCAGCACTGTGGCCAGGGGCTCGCGCGCGCCGGTGACGATGTTGACGACGCCGCCCGGCACGTCGGAAGTATCGAGCAGCTGGTAGAAATCGGTCGCCGACAGGGGGAAGCGCTCGGACGGGACGACGACGATTCGATTGCCCATTGCGATGGCCGGCGCCACCAGGGAGACGAAGCCGAGCAGCGGGACGGGACCGGGACAAACGAGACCGATGATGCCGAGGGGTTCGTGCATGGCCAGGGTGATGTTGCGCATCGGCGCGTCGTGGACGGCGCCATCGAACTTGTCGGCCCAGGCGGCATAAGTGAAGATCCGCGCGACGGCGGCGGCCACCTCCTTGGTCGCGGCGGCGCGGCTGGCGCCGGTCATCTGGCGCAGCCGGTCGCGGAATTCGGCCCGGCGCGTATCCAGATTTTCGGCGACGTAGTAAAGTATCTGCGCGCGAAGGTGGGCGGTGGTCAGGCCCCAGGACTCTGCCTTGCGCGCGGCCTCCACGGCATTGCGGATGTCTTTACGGTTGCCGTCGCCGACCTCGCCGATCAATAGCCCGTCATGGGCCATCACCGCACGGCTGTAGCCGGAATCGGGTCTTACTTGCCGGCCCCCCACGTAGAGCTTGGCGGTTCGGTCGATGGCGCCCCCGGGGGTGCCCCCGGGCGTTGCCGGCCTGGTCTCGGGGGCCGGGGCCTCGGGGGCCGGAGGTTTGGGAGCCGGGGCGGGGTCTTCGTAGTCGGGCAGCGTTCCCTGCCACCCGGGCCGCAGGTAGGCCCGCATGCCCTCGCGCCCGCCTTCGCGCTCGAATCCGGACTCCCGGTAACCGCCGAAGCCGCAAGCGGCGTCGAACAGATTGGTGGCGTTGATCCACACGACCCCGCTGGCGAGCTTGGGCGCGATGTCGAGGGCCAGGTTGACATTCTCGCTCCACAGGCTCGCGGCCAAACCGTAGCGCGTGTTGTTGGCCAGCGCCACGGCCTCGTCCGGGGTTCGGAACGTCATGACCACCAGGACCGGCCCGAAGATCTCCTCCTGGGCGATAGCGGCGGCCGGCGCGACTCCCGTGAACAGCGACGGTGGATAGAAACAGCCTTCCGTCGGCCGGGTCCAGCTCGGTTGCCAGAGCTCGGCGCCTTCCTCGAGACCGCGGGCGACCAGCTGTTCGATGCGCTCCAGTTGGACCGGCGCGACGATGGCGCCGATGTCGATCGATTTATCCAGCGGGTTGCCAACCCGGAGCTTTTCCATCCGGGCGCGCACTTTACCGATGACCGCCTCGGCGACGCTCTCTTGCACCAGCAGGCGCGAGCCGGCGCAGCAGACTTGGCCTTGATTGAACCAGATAGCGTCGACCAACCCCTCGACGGCGCTGTCGAGGTCGGCGTCGTCGAAAATGATAAAGGGCGACTTGCCGCCAAGCTCCAGCGTCAGATGCTTGCCCGATCCGGCCGTGATCTCGCGAATGCGGCGCCCGACCTCGGTCGAACCGGTGAAGGCAATCTTGTCGACGCCGTTGTGGCGCACCAAGAGCTCACCGCTCGAGCCATCCCCGGTCACGACGTTGACCACGCCGGGCGGCAGCTTCGCCTCCTGGCAGAGTTCGGCGAAAAGCAGGGCGGTAAGGCTGGTGAACTCGGCCGGCTTCAAGACCACCGTATTGCCCGCCGCCAGGGCCGGCGCGACCTTCCATGCCACCATCAGCAAGGGGAAATTCCACGGCACGATCTGGCCGACCACGCCGAGCGGCTCCTGGCCGGCGAACTCGCGCTCGACAAGCTGGGCCCAGCCGGTGTGGTGGTAGAAATGCCGGGCTACCAGCGGAATGTCGATGTCGCGGGTCTCGCGAATCGGTTTGCCGTTGTCCAGGGTCTCCAGGACCGCGAGCAGGCGGCTATGTTTCTGCACCAGCCGGGCGAGCGCGTAAAGGACACGGGCGCGGCCATGACCGCCGAGCTTGGCCCAGCCCGGCTGGGCGCCGCGCGCCGCGTCCACCGCCGCGTCCACGTCCGCCCCGGTGGCCTGGGCAATCGCCGCGAGTCTCTTATCGGTCGCCGGATTGCTGGAATCGAACCACGCCCCGGCGGCGGGATCGACCCAGGCGCCGCCGATGAACAGCCCGAACTTTCGTCCCCTGTCGGTCAGCCACTGGTCCGCGATGGCGGTGCTTTCCGGGGCCGGGCCGTAATCCAAGGTCTCGAAAATGTCGGCGACGGTCATGGCGCGTTCCCTCCTGTCCGGCCGGCGGTTCGTCAGGCCATCGGTTGGCGAAAACCGGCCGAATAGCGGCCAGTCGCGGCGTGCTCGAGCTGACGTTCGATGTCCCGCAACAGACCCGATGCGCCGAACCGGAACAGCGCCGGCTCCATCCAGTCGCGGTCCAGCTCCTCTTTCATCAAGCCGAGGTAGACGAGCGCGGTCTTGGCCTCGCCGATGCCGCCGGCGGGCTTGAAACCGACGCGCTGGCCGCTGCGCTCGAGATAGGCGCGAATCATGCGCACCATGACCAGGCTGACCGGAAGCGTGGCGTTGACGCTTTCCTTGCCGGTCGAGGTCTTGATGAAGTCCGCGCCGGCCATCATGGCGACCAGGCTGGCCTTGGCGACGTTGCGCAGGGTGGCGAGATCGCCGGTGCCGAGGATCGCCTTCATATGCGCCGCACCGCAGGCCTCGCGGAAGCCGCGGAGCTGTTCGTAGAGGCGTTCCCAATCTCCGGCCAACGCCAGGCCCCGGTCGATGACGATATCGATCTCGCGCGCACCGGCGGCCACCGAGACCTCGATCTCGCGAATTCGAGTCTCCAGCGGACCAAGTCCGGCCGGAAAACCGGCGGAAACGGCGGCCACCGGGATGCCACTACCCTTCAGGGCCTCGACCGCCGGTTCGATCATGTTGTGGTACACGCAGACCGCGCCCACGGTGACATCGAGCCGCTCCGCACCGAGCGCCTCGAGGATATCCTGGCGTAGCGGCCGGCGCGCCTTGACGCACAGCCGGTGGACCCGGCCCGGCGTATCGTCGCCACTCAGGGTCGTTAAATCGATGCAGGATACCGCCTTGAGCAGCCAGGCCGCCTGCCAATCCTTCTTGACCGTTCGGCGCGTTCCCAGAGTGGCGGCGCGGCGCTCGACCGCACTGCGGTTGACGCGCGCGTCGCGCAACCAAGAGAGATCGAGCGGCATACCCTGGTTGCGCGCGGGTCGGTCCGCGCCGGTGTCCCCGCCACCTGCGATGACTTGCAATTCGCTATTCATTGCGGCCGGCGCTCCTCCCAGACGGATGTTGCATGATTTGAAATCCGCCGCCGGTGACAATCCTATCGAATCCGGCCCTCAATTCCTATGTGCTTAGCGGAAAGCATCCCCGGAGCGATTGTGCCTAGTGTCTGCAAAAGATCGGAAACGCCCCGCCGGGACGATCGGAGCCGCGATTGCCGTGGCCAAGAATATGGCGCCGCCGGCATTAATTGCGGCAGCACGCGCGGGGGCCGTGTGGCGCGATGGTCGTCGGCCTGGCACCCACGGCGCTGAAAGTCACCCCGGTGCCCTACCTATTCCGGCCCGAAGACGATGCCATGAGGGAGTTCAGTCCACGAGCCTCAGCGTCATGTTCGAGACCGTCTCCAGCACCCCGCCACAGCCCTCCGCGGTCAACCCGATATAGCTGGTGCCAGTGAAAAGAAACTGGTTGGCGATCACCGCGAAGCAATCCGGCGGCACGCCCGTTACCGCACTGGATGTGCCGACCCATTTCGTATCGCGATCCGGCACGTAAATGATTCCACCGTAGTCGCCTCCCGCGTTACCCCGGAAGTGGTGCTGCCCCGCCGGGTGGGGCCCATTGGGATTCTCGTAAATAAGGAATTCCGATACCGATCCATCGGGCAGTGAGGCCCCCGCGAACAGCTCGCTCTTCTGTGATCCGGCCAGATCGATCGTGGCATTGTCGATCAGGAAGGTCACGCCTTCGCCGAAGTAGGTGTGGCTTCCCCTTTCAAGCAGGGTCCCGTTCTTGATGTGATGGATCCCAGGTTCGAATTCCACGTAACCATTGCCTTGGAATTCGATGCCGCCGCAATGCAGACCCGGGGCGATGCTCACCGGGAAGTCACTGCCTTTGTACTTAACCGGTGAAGCGCCGCCTGGGCAGGTATGGTCGTCGAAAAAGTTGGCGAATGCTTGCGGAACCACGCCCGCAAAGGGATCGGTGCACGCGTTGGCGCCGGCATCTGTTGTCGGCGTCGGATAGAGATCGACATTCCCCACGGTGCCGTAGCCGCCGCCGACCACAATTTCTCCGGCATCCACATATACGATCGGGGTGCCATTCAAATAGAGCGCCTCGTCCGGATCGGTCGAGTTGACGCAGATGCCGCAGCCGTCCGATGCGATCTCCGCGGTGCCTTGTATGTGGAGCGATTGCGGCGCCGAGGGATCCAGCGCGATCATGCACCAATCTTTGGTATCGCCCGCGTCAAGCACGGCGACGGCCGAGGTCCCGATGTCGGTCCGCGCCAGGCCCACGGCGGCGCCCAGGAACAGTTTCAAGGCGTTGCCATTGACGTCGGCGTTCCGGGTCACGACCTTGACCGCGTTCAATTCCATTGTCAGTGGGTCGTAGTTCGGGTTGAAGCTGCCGTCGCGCAGATACCGGGCCTTGAAATCGAGCTCGGGGCTGGGAAGCCAGTATCCAACCTCGACGTCGTTGCACAACTTGCCGGAGCCGATCGTGTCGCCGGCTGCATCGTAGACCCCGCAGGAGGTGTTGATGACCGCGCCGTGCTTGGCCTGTTTCATGTTCTTGAAGGCATACCTGATCGCCATGTTGCGGTACGCATTGGTGTCCGGCTCGTCGTTCTCGTCCGAGTCGAGCAGGACGCCGGCCCCGGCCAGGGCCGCCGCCGAGGCCGCGTGCTGGAGCTGGGTGCGCGTCCA
>CAXMQD010000322.1:0-2588 GCA_964194965.1 uncultured Acidimicrobiia bacterium
CCCGGCGGCGGCGCGACCGGAACCCCGGCAAAGTGCAGCAACGGCGAGCGCCGCATGACCACTGGCTCGGGCTCGGGCGCGGCGCCGGCAGCGGGCCGCGCGGCCCAAGACAGCCGCGCCAGGTCCTGCGCCTCGGCCAGGGCGGCGAGCGCCTCGCGCGCGGCCAAGCCCGGCGCGGTTTCGGAGACGATCAGCACATCGATGCCGGTCTCGGTTTCGCATAGGGTCAGCGCCGCGGCCTCGCGCGGGGCCAACAGCGCGGCCAGCGCGCCCCGCAAGGCCGGCAACAGCGCGACCAACCCCGGGGTCAGCACAAGACAGGTCTCCAGGTCCACGACCCGGTGGCTCTCGCGGCCATGAAAGCCGAGCACGACGTTCGCGCCATCCCGGGTGGCGGCCCCCATCGCGGCCAGGGTGGCGCGGCGGCGCGTCCCCGGCGCGACCCGGACCAACGGCGCGATCGCGACATCGTGCAGACCGCGCTGGGCCAGCGCCTGGCTCACCAGACCCTGCTTCCATTCGCCGTAGGCCGCATCCGACAGGTGCTGCAGGGCGCAACCGCCGCAGGTGCCGAAGTGGGGACAGGGCGGCTCCGCCCGGTCCGCGCCTTCATCCAGCAGCTCCAGTATCTCGGCCTTGTAGCCGCCGCCGCGTTCGCCGGTCAGGCGCGCCCGCACCCGGTCGCCGGGCACGGTGAAGGGCACGAAGACCGGCCGCCCGTCGAGGCTGGCGAAGCCGTCGCCGCGCGCGCCCAGGCCCTCGACGGCGAGTTCGACCTGACGGCCACCGCCGCGCCGCGCCCGCCGCCTCATGGTATGATTCCTTGCATGCCCGACCTTATACCAAAGACCCATGATATTGACCCACAGAGATCGCGCGCGCCGAAACTTGTCCGGGCGACGGCCGCGGAATAACCTGTTCCGAACCATAACCAGCGGCCCCTTGATGGGTCGAGAGGGGAGACATGGCGCAGACCAATCTCAAGCGGCTGTTCGCGGCCACGGGGCCGAAGATCGGCCACGCGATCTTCGAATTCGATACCCCCGGCATCGGGCAGATCATCGCCGCCGCGGACGTCGATTTCGTGTTCCTGGACATGGAGCATTCGGGCTTCGGATACATGGAGGTCAAGCGCACCATCACGGCTCTGCGCGCGGGCGGGATCGCGGCCCTGGTGCGGCCGCCGTCCAACAACTATCACCACGTCGCCCGCGCGCTCGACGCCGGCGCCGAGGGTCTGGCAATGCCGATGGTGAGTTCCAAGGCCGAGGCCGAGGAGATCGTGGCGCACATGAAATACCCGCCCCAGGGCCACCGCGGGGTCGCGCTCGGCATCGCCCACGACCGTTACCAGCCCGGGCCGACCGATCGAAAACTGGCCGCCGCCAACCGGCGCACCGCGCTGGTCGCCTTGATCGAGACCGCCGAGGGCATCGAGAACATCGACGAGATTGCCGCGGTCGCGGGCGTCGACTGCCTGTGGATCGGGCATTTCGATCTTAGCGCCTCGCTCGGAATCCCCGGACAGTTCGACCACCCGACCTTCGCCAAGGCGGAGGACCGGGTGCGCCGCGCCGCGCGCAGGCACAACAAGGCGCTGGGGCGTCTGGCCGCCGATGCCGAGGGCTGCGCCGCGCTCTATCGGGCGGGCTTCGACGTGGTGTGTTATTCCGGCGACCTCTGGGTCTATCAACAAGCCTTGATCGCCGGCATTGCGGAACTGCGCGCCAGCTGCGCCAAGGTAAAACCCCGCGCCCGGAAAGCCAAGAAATGAACCCGTTTCGGGCCAACCGCACCGCCGTCGACTACGGCAGGACCCTTCGCGGCGCGGGCGCGGCATTGGCCGGCGTCTTGGCGCTGACGGCCGCGGGCCTGGCCGCGGCTCAGGACCGCCCGGTCGACCTAGAGCTGGTGTTGGCGGTCGATGCCTCGGGCAGCGTTTCCGACGAAGAGTTCAATCTGCAGTTACACGGCCTGGCCGAAGCTTTCCGTGACCGCTCGGTGAGCCAAGCAATCCGCGCGACCGGCGACTTGGGGCTCGCGGTCGCGCTGATCCAATGGGCGGACTTCCACCAGCACGCGCTCTCGGTCGAATGGACGGTGGTTCGCGACGCGGCGAGCGGCCGCCAATTCGCCAAACAAGTCGAAGATGTGAAGCGCACCGTCTACGGCAACACCGCGATCGGCGACGCGCTCGAGTTCGCGATCTTGCAGCTCGAGGGAAACGCCTTCCTCGGCCGGCGCAAGGTCATCGACCTCTCCGGCGATGGCCCCAGTAACAACGGCTCGGCGGCCCCGCTGGCGCGCGACATGGCGGCGGCGCGTGGCATCACCGTCAACGGCTTGGCCATCCTCAACGAGGACCCGACGCTCGACCGCTACTACCGCTCCGACGTGATCGGCGGCACCGGCGCCTTCGTCATGACCGCGAACGACTACGAATCCTACCGCCTGGCTATTCTAATCAAGCTGATCCGGGAGATCGCCGGCGCGCCCACCGCGCGGCGGTGGCCTTCCGGCCAACGCCAGACCGCCGCCGCCACACCGGAATACCCGATCCACTGAACGGAGGAGACCCATGTCAGTAC
>CAXMQD010000323.1:0-2658 GCA_964194965.1 uncultured Acidimicrobiia bacterium
TCGGTGCGAGAGCTGATCCATCACGGTCACAAGGTCATCGTGGAGACCGGCGCCGGCGCCGGCATAGGCTTCGACGACGCGGCCTACCGCGCCGTCGGCGCCGAGGTCCTCGGTGGGCCGGAAGAGGTCTTCGCCAAGGCGGAGATGGTGGTGAAGGTCAAGGAGCCGGTCGCGAGCGAATACAAGCAACTGCGCGAGGGCCAGGTTCTGTTCACCTATTTGCACCTCGCCCCCGATCTCGAGCAAACTCAAGGCCTGATCGATTCCGGCTGCATCGCGATCGCCTACGAAACCGTGACCGATGCGCGCGGCGGCCTGCCGCTGCTTGCGCCGATGAGCGAGGTCGCCGGGCGCATGTCAGTGCAGGTCGGCGCCCACTGCCTGGAGAAGGAGCAGGGCGGTTCGGGCATGTTGCTCGGCGGCGTGCCCGGCGTGGCGGCGGCGCGGGTGGTGATCATCGGCGGCGGGGTCTCGGGCACCAATGCGGCGCGCATGGCCATGGGCTTGGAGGCCCACGTCACGGTGATCGACAAGAACCTGGCCCAGCTCTACGCGCTCGACTTGCAGTTCGGGCCGATGCTGAACACCATCTTCTCGACCGTGGACAACATCGAAACCCACGTGATGGGCGCGGATTTGGTGATCGGCGCGGTGCTGGTGCCCGGCGCCGCCGCGCCCAAGCTGGTCAGCCGCGACATGGTCCGGCGGATGCGGCCTGGCTCGGTGCTGGTCGATATCGCCATCGACCAGGGCGGCTGTTTCGAGACCTCGCGCCCAACCAACCATGCCGAGCCGACTTACGTCGAGGAGGGCGCGGTGCACTACTGCGTGACCAACATGCCCGGCGCGGTCGCCCGCACCTCCACGATCGCGCTCAACAACGCGACCCTGCCGTTCGTCATCGCCCTTGCCGACAAGGGCCACCGCCGCGCGCTGGCCGAGGACTCCCATCTCAAGCAAGGCCTCAACGTGGCCGGCGGCAAGGTTACCTATAAGGCGGTCGCCGAAGCCCACGGCCTGCCCTACGTGGCGCCCGAGGAAGCCCTGGGTTTGTAGGGGGGGGTGGAGACTCGGTGGGCCAGTGAGTCCGGGTTAGGCAGGAACGGTCATTTAAGCTGCCTTAGCGTTCAGCGTGAATTGGGTTACAATTCACGCGAACGGCGTTGCGTTTGTCTAGGAGCAGGGGTTCATGGGAAGAGGGCACAGACCATCGCTTCGCCTTGCCGTGGCGCAATTCGACGCAGTAAGCGGAAATTTGGATCACAACATCGCCTGTCATGTCCAACTTCTGGAGGAGGCTGCGGCCGGAAGTGCGGCCATTGTGGTTTTTCCAGAGCTATCGACAACCGGGTATTGCTCCAGCTTGCTGGATCAGGACTTATCCGCCTGCGCCGTTGATCCTGGCGGTGATGGGCTTTCCGAATTGCGTGCGGCCTGCGCCCGTCTCGGTATCGCCGCTGTCGTTGGAGCGCCGGTGAAAAGGGAACGCGGCTTTCACCTTTCCGCCATTGTCATCGACCGCAACGTCAACATCGAGCGGGTTTACGACAAGATGTACCTGGATCGGGATGAACGGCGATGGTTCGTTCGCGGCGACCGACCACAGCAAATCACGCTCGACGGTTGGAAATTGGGCTTGGGCATTTGCTATGACAGCAGCTTTCCGGAGCATGCACGAGGCTATGCGCTGACGGGGGCCGATGCCTACCTCCTCTCTGGCGCCTTTCCACTCGGCCGCTCCGATTACCGGCGGACTATCTATTTTCCCGCCCGTTCCCTTGAAAACACGGTCTATCTTGCTTTCGCCAACTACATTGGCGAACACGACGGCCTGGGCTACGGAGGTATGAGCGCTATTCACGGTCCGGACGGGCAGTGCCTCGGCGATGCCGGCTCGAGTGACGCCGGCATCGCCATAATCGACCTGGATCACCAGCACTTGCTTGAAACTCGCCAGAGCCTGCAAATGCTGCAAGACTGCACTTAACGGCAGCTTGGGCCGCCGCAAGTTGCGAGCGGATGTACCACTGACCCTGCATGAAGGGTTCGCTGCCGGACGCAAAACGGACATTCCAGGCGTTGTCTCGGCGAGTTTTTTTCAATCCGGGACACGGCCCTTGGCCTTGTAGGCGCCGGGCCCGCCGATACAATAGCGCCCATGGGCTGCTGTCATTACTACGCACCTACCGCGGGCGGGGATACGGCGTTCTCGGTCGACGTCTCGGCGATCACCTTCGGGCCCGGGGTCTTGGCCGAGGCCGGCGATCATGTGGCTGCGCGCGGCATCAAACGCGTCGCGCTGATGACCGACAAGGTGATGGCCGGGCTCGAACACCTGGCCGGCGTGCGGGCATCCCTGGAGGCGGCTGGGCTCGACGTGGTGCTCTACGACGAAGTCCGGGTCGAGCCGACCGACAAGTCGTTCCTGGCAGCCACGGAATTCGCGCGCGACTGCGGCGCCGCGGCCTTCGTCTCGCTCGGCGGCGGCTCGGTCATCGATACCTGCAAGGCGGCCAACCTCTACGCCAGCTACCCGGCCGAGTTCCTGACCTACGTGAACGCGCCGATCGGCGGCGGCCAGCCGGTGCCGGGACCGCTCAAGCCGCACATCGCCTGTCCGACCACCTCGGGCACCGGCAGCGAATGCACCGGGATCGC
>CAXMQD010000324.1:0-8056 GCA_964194965.1 uncultured Acidimicrobiia bacterium
CCCGCTGTGTCTCGACGTCGGTCTCGGTCTTGGCCAGCCTGGCCATCAGGTCGTCGCGCAGCGACTGCAGGATCGCGATGTCCTGAAGCTGGGCCTGGATTTTCTCCTTGTCCGCCTCGATGACTTGGTAGGCGTCCACCAACTCCTTGCTAACTTTGGCGCCTTTCTCTTCGGCGGTTTGCAGGCGCCGGGCCAGATCGTCGCGCAGCTTCTCGAGAATCGCGAGTTGGGCGAGGTGCGCCTCGATTTTTTCCTTGTCCGCGTCGATGACCTTGTAGGCGTCTTCCAGCTCCTTATCGACCTCGGCGCCGGAGGCTACCGCCGCCGCGAGCCGGGCCTGGATATCGTCGTGCGATTCGGTCAACGCCGCGAGCTGACTGGCGAGCGACTCGCGGACGCTCAGCGAGGATTGCAGTTCCGAGGATAGTTGCGACACGTCGATGCGCAATTCGGCGTTGGCGGAGCGCTCCAGCGACAGGAGCTCGGCCAGGTCGTTGATTTCACGCTCCAGCCGGACCAGCGCCTCGTCTTTGCCGGTGATCCCGACCGTGAGAACATACTGCGCGACCATGAAAACCATGAGCACGAAAATGACGACCATAAGCAGGGTCGCCAAACCATCGACGAATCCTGGCCAGATATTGATCGACCGCCGGCTGCCGCGCCCGAGGGTGTACATGGGGCGGGGACCCCTACTCGGATTCTTCGGCCATGGCGGCGATGGTCCGGGTCAACAAGCGGATCTCGCCGCGGATTTCCTGGACCGCGTATTCGCGCCCGCTGGCCAGGTCGTTGAGCATATGCTCGAGGCGCAGGTCGAGGTTGCGGATATGGGTGCGTGTGGTGTCGTCCATGCCGCCGCTCGGCGCACCCAGCTCACCGATCCGGGTAATCAGATTCTTAACATCGTTCTGAGTGTCGGCCAGGCGTATCAGCACGCCTTGCTCGGCACGCATCTGATCGGTCAGGGTGCTGAGGCGCTCGGTCAGGGCGATCAGGTTCTGATTGACCGACGATCGTTCGCCCTCGCCGCGCGAAATGGTGTGCTGCAACTGGTCCAGGCTGTCGGCGGTCTTCTCCAAGAGCGCCTGGATGAATGCCGGGACCGACTGCTCGCCGTCGCCGACCGCGCCCGCGCTGGATAGCCGGGTCACGCCTGAAAGCCATTCCTCTAGATCGTTCAGGAAGCGGTTGTGCGCCTGGCCCGCCTGCAGCTCAAGGAAACCGAGTACCAGCGACCCGGCGAGGCCGAACAGCGACGAGGAAAACGCCGTGCCCATGCCCGACAGCGGCTGCTTCAGCCCGTTCTTGAGCTGTTCGAACATGGCGATTGGATCGGAACCGGCGCCGCTCAGATCGGCGATGGTGGCGCCGACCGCGTTGACCGTTTCCAGCAGGCCCCAAAAGGTGCCCAGCAGGCCGAGGAAGATCAGCAGGCCGATCAAGTAGCGCGAAATCTCATGGGATTCCTCGATCCGGCTCTGGATGCCGTCGATTAACGAGCGCATGGACAGGGCCGAGAGGGAAAGGCGGCCGCGCCGCTCGCCCAGCATGGTTGCCATGGGTGCCAACAGCCGCGGCGGCTTTTTCTCGGTCAGGTCGCCCGGGAACACCAGCCCGCCCTGACTCGCCTCGGCCATGTTCTCGAGCCAATCGATTTCGGGACGCAGAACGATGACTTGGCGGAAAATGTAGGTGACCCCGAGGAACAGGACGCCCACAATCAGGCCGTTGAGCACGATATTGGCGACGAAGGCGTCCTGAAGTTGGGGTGCTAGCGCGGCACAGGCCGCGGCCACGATGACCAGGAACACGATCATGCGGTAAAGGTAGCGCTTCGGCCGCGTCATGATTTGGTTGATTGCCTCATGGTTTGGTGGAAGCCTCGCCCTATAGCGGCGCACTGCGGCGAAACTATGGCGGACACGGTATCGCCCGTCCTAGCCTAGTTTGCCGCTTCGGGCAGGATGTCGACCCGGTCGGCGGGGCCATCTTCGGTCTGGTCGCCAAGTGCGCGGACATTCATGCGGGTCGAGCGCACTTCCCGCTCGATCAGATAGGCGCGCACCGCGAGCGCCCGCGACAGCGACAACCGCCGGGCGCGGCTGGTGCCGTCGGAATTCGACTTCGCGTAGGCCAAAATCTGTATGCGCAATGTTGTGTTTTCCTGAAGCGCCATGGCGACCGCGCTCAACTTGCGCCTGGCGTCGTCGCTCAACTCGATCGAGCCGTCCGGGAACAGCACGCGGATTTGTTCGGCCAGCAGGGGCGCCGGCGGCAGGACCGCGGTTTGAGGTTCGACCGCGGGTTTGGAGGTCAGGGATTCGGCCGGCGGCGGTGGCGGTTCGGTTTTCGCCACGACTGGCGCGGGTGCCACTAGCTCGGGCGATGGCGCGGCCGGCCGGACCGCCGGTTCCGGTGGCGGCGCGGATCTCGCCGCGGCCACTGAACTCCGGTTGGGTTCGGCGGGCGCGGGGCTCTGCATCAGCTCCTCGGCGAGCGCGGCTGGCGCCGGTGGGGCCACGGCGGCCTGGCCGGGTGCCGGCACGGCGGGTACAGGCAGGGCGGGCTCAGGCTGTGCGGAGACCCGCGGTTCGGGTGTCATCGGCGCGGGCGGCGGGGGCGCGGGCGGCGGGGCAGTCGGTTCCGCGGCCGCCATTGGTGTCTCCACCGACGGCGCGACCGGGCTGGACGGCATCGGCTGCGCCGGTTGCGGCACGAGCGGCACCAATAGCCGCGAGGTCAGCTCCGGGTCCTGGGTGGGTGTCGGCGCGGTGGGCGTCGGCGCGGTGGGCGTCTCGGCCACCAGCGGCCTCCTGGGCGCGCGGCGCGGCGGGAGCAAGAGCCTGCCCGGCCGGGTCACCAGGAGTTGGTCGGTATCGGGCTGGCGGTCGGCGGGGCCTGGATCGTTGACCGCGGGGCCGCCATCGATTGCGGTCTGCTGGGCGGCCACCGGCACGGCGTAGACCGCGAGTAGCACAACGGTGGCAAGACCCGCCGACAGGGTAGCGTGCCGCCCGCCCCGCGCCGGTGCCCGCGCGCCTAGCCCCGGCGCTTCGCGTTTCCGGCCGCGCATGCGCTCAGCGAGAACCGCCATTAATCCCCCGTTGATAAATCTCCCAAACGAATCGGGACATTACACTATGCCGTGCGCCGTGGCTCGATAGCCGATTTACGTCCGACGCGCAACAGCTTGACCAGCTCGGTGTGCAGCGCATCGTTGGCGGCCAGGAGGTCCGGGCTGTGGCTGCGGTTGTGGCGTCCGTCGATCTCGCTGACGAAGCCGCCCGCCTCGCGCACCATGATGATGCCCGCGGCGGTGTCCCAGGGCGAAAGGCCGTGCTCCCAATAGCCGTCGAGGCGCCCGGCGGCGACGTAGGCGAGATCGAGCGCCGCCGCGCCCCAGCGCCGGATACCGGCGGTCTCGGCCATAATCGCGTTCGCCTCCGCCAGGAATGTGGGTGCGTCGCCGTGCCCTTTGAACGGCGTTCCGGTGCCGATCAAGGCCTCGTTGAGGCGGCTGCGTGACGAGACTCGGATGCGCCGGTCGTTGAGATAGGCGCCAATGCCCTTTTCGGCGGCGAACATCTCGTCCTTGAGCGGGTCGTAGATCACGCCGGCCACGAGCTCGCCCTTGTCCTCGAGCCCGATCGAGATGCAGAAATGCGGCAGCCCGTGCAGGAAATTGGAGGTGCCGTCGAGCGGATCGACGATCCAGCGCCGCTCGCAGTCGCCGCTCGCGGGGCTGGCGCCCGATTCCTCCATCAAGAATCCATAGTCGGGCCGGGCGCGGGACAGTTCCTCGCGCAGGATCTGCTCGGCGCGCACGTCCGCCGCCGACACGAAATCGGCCGGCCCCTTCTTCGAGACCTGCAGGTTTTCGACCTCGCCGAAATCGCGCCTCAGGCGCCGGGCCGCCTTGTCGGCGGCGCGGGTCATAACGGTAATCAGGGCCGAGCGTGTGGCCATGTGATCGGCTCCAAACTGGTATCCGCGGCGGTGCCCGCGGTCATTAATCCGGCGCGTGGTGGATCGAATTCACTAATCCTTGGCGCGTTCGACGTAGCTGCCGTCGGCGGTGCCGACGATGATCCGCGTGCCGGCCTCGATGTGCGGCGGCACCATGACCCGGCGTCCATTGTCGAGCAAGCCGGGCTTGTAGGATGAGGAGGCGGTCTGTCCCTTGACCACCGGGTCGGCCTCGACCACGGTCATGGCCACGCTGTCGGGCAGGGTCACGCTGATCGTGGAGCCCTCGTAGGACTCGATGTTGACGGTCATGCCTTCCTGCAGAAAGTCGACCGGTTCTCCGATCAGATCCTGGTGGATCGAAATTTGCTCGTAGTTCTCGTTGTCCATGAAGGTGAACATCTCGCCGTCGCTGAACAGGTATTGGTTGGGGCGCTGGTCGAGGCGCACGCGCTCGATGGTCTCGCTCGAACGGAAGCGCTCGTTCAGCTTGGTGCCGTCGCGGATGTCCTTGAGTTCGACCTGCAGATAGGCGCCGCCCTTGCCGGGCTGGGTGTGCTGAATCTTGGCGGCGCGCCATAGGCGGCCCTTGTGCTCGATGACGTAGCCGGGACGCACGGCGTTGCCATTGATTTTCATGGTTCGGATCCGGGTTGTTCGAATAGGGGCTCGGAAAAGCGCGCGGAAGCTAGCAGGTTGCCTGCTGGGAGGCAATGAAACCCTGGTGCCGAATCAAGTTTGCGCGGCGGCCGTCTTCAGGGCTGCCTCACAGGCCGCCAGGTCCATATCCAGGGTCGCCCCGACGAAGTCGGCGCCGGCGGTGACGAGTCGGGCGACGTCCTCGGGCGTTGCCGCGCCGAAGGCGACACAGGGCAGGGTCAAGATTTCTTGGCACCAGCCGAGCAGCCCCGGATCGGCCGGGCCAGGGCCGGGCAGGCGGGCGCCGAAGCCGACGTAGTCGGCGCCGCGCTCGGCCGCCGTCATGGCGTCGTGACGCGAGGCGCCACAGCCGATCCCGATAATGGCCTCTTCGCCGAGGCGCCGCCGCGCCGCCACCAGGTCCTTGGAGTCGCTCAGGTGAACCCCGTCGCAGCCGGTTTCCGCGGCCAATTCGGCCCGATCTTGGAGCAGCACGGCCGCCTCGCGCGCCTGTGCCAGCGGTGCCAATATTTCGACCGCCGCGCGCAAGCCGTCCTCGTCCAGTTCCCCATCCAGCAACAGCACGCAGGCGATGTCGGCGGCTTCGAGCGCGGCCTCGAGGCTGGCGGGCGGGCAGGTCGCCGGAGCCACCAGATAGACGCCGGGGGCGGCAGCCTCCGGCTCGGATTTCCTTGATTTAGCCATGATCGGCGGTATCAGGCGCCCGACAGCCAGTGCCGGCAGGCGGCCTCGGGCTCGGCTTGGTCCGCCAGGTCGTGGGCCCGGAGCGCGCCGGTGACGATCTCGGCGTCGTATTGGCCGGCCAGATCACCGAGCGTGGCGGCGGTCGTTTTCGTGCTGGTGAAGCGGACCCGCTTGAGGCCCTGGCGCAAGGCGGACAGGACGTGGCCGGGCCGGTCGCCGCAGTCAAGAATCGCGTCGACCTGGGCCTCGGGCCGCTCCTCGCTGGCCATGCGGACCAACTCGCGAAACCACAGGGTGCCCAGGTAGCCGGCCGCCTCCGGCGCCGAGGCGAGCGTCACCGGCACACCGAGTTCGGCCGCGACCGCGACCGCGGCCCGGGCCTCGGTAAACGAGTGCACGATAATGGGACGCCCTTTCATGGCGCCATTATGGCTGAAATCGGGGTCGGGCGAAACGCCGGCGGCGGGTCGGATTCCATCGCGCTAGAACCCCTGGATCATGAAATCCACCGCGGCGACGATCTCATCGCGGCGCGCCGCGGCGGAGCCGACAGTCTCTCCGAGCAGGCTGTCCGAAACCCCCGCCAGTTCCGTGAAGACCGCGACATGGGATCCACCCTCGATCTCGAAAATCGGATTGAGGCGTTCGATCGGCGTGCCGAAGTGCGCCACTGGCATCAGCGGCACCACCAAGCGGGTGCGCAGGCGGTCCAGGAAATCGCTTTGAATGTCGAGCAAATAGGGGAAGTCGGCGCCGTCGCCGGCCGATGTATTCTGGTGGATATCGAATTGCGCCATCAGAAGCGGCGGTGGCGGTCGCTAAACGTTCCGCGCGCGCCGAGTTTCTCGTTGTAAGCGTCGAGCGCCTCTGCGTTCCGCTCGATCCACTCCCGTTCGGCCCGCGCGCGCACCGCCGTGGCAAGCGCCGCCTCGGCGATGCGGGAGACATTGAGTCCGTAGGCCTTGGCGGCCCGAACCAGGTCCTGATTCAAGGAGACGTTGGTCGGCTTCTTGGGCGAAACGGGGTCGAATGTCGGAGGGGATGCCATGAAGTCACTATATGCGCATAAACGCTGCGCATATAGTAGGGGCATAGCGGACTAAGGTCAACTACTTGCCTGTGGAATCCGGATTTGCCGCCTCAAAGCAGCTTGCCGAGCACCACGGCCATGTCGCTCATGCGATTGGAGAAGCCCCATTCGTTGTCGTACCACGACAAGACCCGGACGAAGCTGCCGTCGAGCACTTGGGTCTGGGTCAGGTCGAACACCGAACTCGCCGAATTGTGGTTGAAGTCGGTGGAGACCAGGGGTTGGTCGTTGACCGTGAGCACGCCCTTGAGCCGCTTGCTCTTGGCGGCCCGCACCATGGCCGCGTTGACCGCCTCGGCGGTGGTCTTCTTCTTGGCCTCGAAGGTCAAGTCGATCAGGCTGACGTTGGGCGTCGGCACCCGGATCGAGGTACCGTCCAGCTTGCCTTTGAGCTCCGGCAACACCTGGCCGACCGCGCGCGCCGCCCCGGTCGAGGTTGGGATCATGGAAACCGAGGCCGCCCGCGCCCGGCGCGGGTCGCTGTGCAGGGTATCGACGGTGCGTTGATCGCCGGTGAAGGAGTGGATCGTGGTCATGAAGCCGTGCTTGATGCCGACCGTCTGGTTGAGCACCCGGGCGACCGGCACCAGGCAGTTGGTGGTGCAGGAGGCGTTCGAGATCACCTTGTGCTTCTTGCGCAGCTTGTCGTCGTTGACCCCGTAGACGACCATGATGTCGGCGTCGCCGCTGGGCGCGGAGATCAGCACCTTCTTGGCGCCCGCTTCCAGGTGCTTGGCCGCGGCCTCGCGCTTGGTGAACAGGCCGGTGCACTCGAGCACGATGTCGACGCCGAGCTTGCCCCAGGGCAAATTGGCCGGGTCGCGCTCGGCCAGCACCTGGACCTTCTTACCGCCGATCTTGATCGCGGACTTGGTCGCCGAGACCTTGCCGGGGAACGGCCCGTGCACCGAATCGTAAGCGAGCAGTTGGGCATTGGCTTCCGCCGAGCCCAGATCGTTGATCGCCACGAACACGATGTCCTTGCGCTTGGCCTCCATCGCCGCGCGCAGAACCAGGCGCCCGATGCGCCCGAAGCCGTTAATGCCAACCCGTACCGCCATGCGAAATCTCCGTCCTGTCTCGATGTTCCGTTAAAGCGTGCGATGCGTTATTTTACGCGTACTGGCCCAGCGTCGCCGCGCCGTTCGCTTGAGCCCGTTCCATCAGCGCCGCCTGGGCCGCCGCCGCGTTCTCCGCCTTGCCGCCCCAAGCCTTGAGCGGCGCCGCCTGCAGCGCGCGGCCGTAGGAGAAGCTCAGCTTCCAGGGTTTCACCGCGGGTATTTTGTTCATGGCGTTGAGGTGTTGGGTTGCGACCTCGTCGCTCTGCCCGCCGGACAGGAACACGACGCCCGGCATCGCCGCCGGCACGCTGCGCAACAGGCACTGCACGGTCCGCGCCGCGACCTCCTCGACCCCGGCCTGCTCGGCGCAGTCGCTGCCGGAGATCACCATGTTGGGCTTGAGCAGCATACCTTCGAGCATCACGTCCTGGACCGTCAGCTCGTTGAACACCGCGCGCAGCGCCTCCTCGGTGACGATGTCGCAATCGTCGATGTCGTGGTCGCCGTCCATCAGCACTTCGGGTTCGACGATCGGCACCAGGCCGGCTTCCTGGCACAGCGCCGCGTAGCGCGCCAGGGCGTGGGCATTGGC